>JBJTSJ010000107.1:0-4233 GCA_046076605.1 Tabrizicola sp. | reverse complement strand
TGCTGGATCAGCGCGTTCAGGCCGACGGTGGTGCCGTTGATGCAGAGATCGCAGTTCGAGACGACGGATTCCGGGCTGACCCCCAGGTCATAGGAAATCAGCTGCAGGCCGTTGCGGATGGCCAGCGTCGGGTCCTGCGGGGTGGAGAGCGCCTTGTAGAGCTTTACCTGCCCCTTGCGGTCGGCCAGCACGAAGTCGGTGAAGGTGCCGCCCGCGTCGATGCCCAGTCGGTAATCAGATTTCATCGCACCACCCCCCTATTTTGCTGCCACGGCACGACGACGCGCACGCAGGGCTTCGGTTGCCGTCATGTCCACGTCGAGCGTGGCGGGGTTGGTGATGATGACGCCGTAATCCTCCTTTGCGCCGGTGATCGAGACGAGGCCGTTCCTGACGTCCCAGACCACCTTTTCGACGGCTCGGTCCATCGGGTTGCCGTAGCCGCCGCCGCCGGGGTTCATGTTGGTGATGCGGTCACCGGGCTTGATGACCTTGATGACATTCTCGCGGATGGTTTCCTGCCGGTCGCCTTCCACCAGTTCCAGACGACCGACTTTGGTGTCGATCATCGTCGAAGCCGCCCCCGCCGCGCCCACCGCCGGGATGCGGCGGCCTTCGCCGAAGGTGATGAAGGTCATGTCGTCGTTCAGTGGCTCTACTTCCCATGCAGTGCCCGATCCGCCGCGGAATTTCCCGGCGCCGCTAGAGTCGGTCATCAGCGAATAGCGGTGGATGATGATGGGGTAGCTGTATTCCAGAAGTTCCACGTCGCCACTGGTCAGCGCGCCGAAGCAGCATTCCGGGCCGCAGGCGTGCCAGCCGTCCTGGCTGGGCGTGGCCCCGGCGCCCGAGATGATGGTGGCCAGCACCATCGTCACGTATTCCTCGTTGTGCCGCTTGTCCCAGCCCGCGATGTTGAGGCCGTTCGCGTGACCCCAGGACGCCGAGACCTTGGAGGGCACCGCCTTTTCGAACGCGAGCCGCACGGCGTCGGTCAGCGTCTCCATCGGCGTCGTCGTGCAGTTCATGTGCGGGGCGGGTTCGGCGGCGTTGCAGATCGTGCCCTTGGGGCCGAAATCCACGCTGACGCAGCGATAAAGCCCCTCGTTGTAGGGGGGCGGCAGCTGGGCGAACATCATCAGTCCCAGGTAGACGCCCGAGTGGCTGTTCCCCTCGTAACTGTTGATGAAATAGGGGATCTGCGGCGGGCTTGAGATCGCGATTTGGCAGCTGTCGCCCTTGATCGTGACGGTCGCCTTGATCTCGAAATCGCCGTAGCCGTGGCCCGCGTCTTCCAGGATCGCCATGCCTTCGTAGGTGCCGTCCGGCACGCCCGCGATCAGGCCGCGCATCTGGCGTTCGGCCATGTCGAGAAGCATCTCGATGCAGGCATCGACCTGCTCTTCGCCGTATTTCTCCAGCATCGCGATCAAAGCGCGCTCGCCGACCTGGCAAGCGCCGATCAGGGCGTTGAAGTCACCTTCCTGGTCGCGGCGGGCACGCATGTTGGTCAGGATGAAGTTCAGCACATCTTTGCGCGGCTGGCCCCGGTCCCAGACCTTGACCGGCGGGATGCGCAGGCATTCGGCATAGATTTCCTTGGCGTTCGGGTTGTAGCCCGCCGGGACCGGCCCTCCCACGTCGGTCAGGTGGCCCTTGCACACGGTCCAGTACTTCAGCTTGCCGCGCCAGAAGACGGGCTTGTAGAAGCAGGTGTCGATGGCATGGCTACCGCCCCAGGCGGGGTCGTTGTGGATGATGAGGTCGCCTTCGTGGATGTCGCCCTCGAAGTACTTTGCCACCACCTTCATCGCCGGGATCAGGCTGCCAAGATGGATCGGGATGTCCTGCCCCTGCAGGATCATCTCGGGCCGGTGATTGAAGAGCGCGGTCGAATAGTCATGCGCCAGGTTGAACACGCTGGATCGCGCAGTCTTTTCCAAGGACAGCGTCATTTCGCGCTGCGTGGTTTCCAGGATGCCCCGGACCACCGACAGGGTGATGGGGTCGACCTCGACTTTCCGTCTTGCTGCCTTTGCCACTACGAAGCCCTCCGATAGGGGCCGCGCAAAAGGGCGCCGGTCGGGCTGATGGCCCGGTCAGATGGCATGGTCTCCCTGTCGCGCGGCGTCTGTTGCGCCGTTGATCGGGGAAGCCTAGCGGCGGCGGGGCGGGGCGGTCTTTGCACCCGGTGCGCTGCCTTTTGTGTTTCCGTGCAGTCGGGCCAAATGGCGGCTTGTCCGACTCGGGGGTGCGTGGCCAGATGGGCGGAACAGGGGCCAAGGCGATGAAAAGCACCATTACCACCCGCGGGGTCGCCCAGGAGGCGCGCAGTCGGCATTGGCACGACACCATTGCGCGCGCCTACTTCCCGCTGGACCTGACCTTCCCGCGCCCCGAGGCGTTTGATGGCGAGTTGACCAGCTGGGACCTGGGCGAGGTTTCGCTGTCGCGCCTGACCTCGGACGCGCTGCTCTACCGCCGGCTGCCAAGGCATTTCCGCGAACCGGGGCCGGAGGAGTTTCTGGTCACGCTGCCCGCCAAGTCCGAGGTCCGCTTTGTCCAGGGGGGCCGCGAAGTGCGGGCCAATCCGGGTGCCTTCTTCCTGGAACGCAGCCATGAGCCCTATGAGTTCAGCCATGCCGAAGCGGCGGACCTTTGGGTGATGAAGCTGTCCAAGGACATGCTGGGCGGCCGCATCCGCGCGCCGGACCGGTTCTGCAGCCTGCAGTTTGACGCGACGAACGGGGCGAACGGCCTTTTCGTCGACATGGTCCATCTGATCCCGCAGCGCTATGACGCGATGACCGAGGAAACCCGCGCCATCGTGGGTCGCCAGCTGGTCGATCTGCTGGCGCTGGCGATCCAGTCCGATGAACGGGTGCTGACCTCGGGGGCGTCCACGGTGCGGGCGGCGCATCTGGCGCGGATCGAAAGCTTTGTGCGCCGCCATATCGACGACCCTGATCTTGGCCCCGAGACGGTGGCGGCAGGCTGCGGCATTTCCCTGCGCTATCTGCACGAGCTGTTGCGCGACACGAACCAGACGCTGGGTCAGTGGATCCGCGACACCCGGCTGGCGGCGGCGATGGAGGATCTGCGCAACCCGTCTGACCGCCGCGCCATCGGCGAGATCGCCTATGCCCGGGGCTTTACCGACCAGGCGCAGTTTTCCCGCGCGTTCCGGGCGCGGTTCGGCGTGACCCCGAAAGAGGCCCGCACCCAAGGTTCGGGGGCCGCCCATCAGCCCTGACGGGCGTCTTCGCCGGACCCAGCGAAGAGCCCCCGCAGGGGAGCGATGAGCGGCCGTCTGCATCACTTGCCCAGATGGTTGCGGACGCGTTGCAGCGCCGCCTGCCGGTCGTGGCGCGCAGCCAGCGCCTGATCCATCGTCACTTCGACGAAGCGCGCCGGGGAATGCGGCTGCAACTGGCCGATCAGGTCCATGTCGGCACTGATGACGCAGCCTAGCATCATGTAGCCGCCACCCGACACCGCGTCGCGGTGCAGGACGATGGGTTCGGTCCCACCGGGAACCTGAATGCTGCCATAGGGATAGCAGGCATCGACGATGTTCGACGGGTTCGAGCCCGCGCCGAAGGGTTGTTCGCGTGGCACGAAATCCAGTGCGGTGCCGCCCTTGAAGCGGTAACCGATCCGGTCGGCCTCAGGTGCGACCTTCCAGGTGTCTGCGAAGAACCGCTTGCCTGCCTCCGCCGTGATCCGGTGCCAGTAGAGGCCCGGAAGCATCCGCAGCTCTGCAGGGTTCCCCGGGCCGCGCCGCAGGACAGGGGGCACCGACCCCTTGCCGCCCGCGCCCTTGCCCACGGGCAGTTCGTCCCCCGCCTTCAGCGCGCGGCCTTCGTGGCCCCCAAGCGCGCCCAGCGTGTAGGTCGACCGCGAGCCGAGCTTTACCGGTACGTCGATCCCGCCCGAGACCGCGATATAGGCCCGCGCGCCGGATTTCAGGAAGCCGAAGGTCAACCGGTCCCCGGCCTTGACCGGGAAGGCTTCCCAGCCCGGCCGATCCTCGCCGTTGAGCTTGGGAGGCAGGTCGCCCCCGGTTACGGCGACGGTCGCAGGGGCGGTGAATTCAAGCTCCGGCCCCATGAAGACGGCCTCCAGAACGGCTGCGCCTTCGTCGTTGCCGACCAGCATGTTGGCCACACGCAGCGCAAAGCGGTCCATCCCGCCCGAGATCGGAATGCCGAGGTGGTAATAGCCGGGGCGGCC
>JBJTSJ010000106.1:0-12917 GCA_046076605.1 Tabrizicola sp. | reverse complement strand
CACGGCTGGGCCATGGACCAGCCGGAAACCCCCGAGGGCCCGGGGTGGCGCGGGCAGCCCTGGTACAGGGCAACACGGCCCGGGCAGGAGCTGGGGTTGCGGGCAGGAAACCGAACAGGCTTAGGGGATTGTCCGTCGAAGGGGAGGTGCCTCAGCCGGATCACAGGGGGAGGAACCCGAGCAGACACGTTCATCCGATCTCATCCGGCAATGTCAGGCCCAGGGGGAACCATCCCGGAAAGGTAGAAAGGGATCACCGCGCCCACCCGAGCCCCCTGCCCTGCGCCCCCGCTCGTCACTTGCCGCGCAGTCCTTGCACGATTACGGCTGATGTATTGGATCAACCGGAGCACCCGATGCCTGATTTCAACCTGGCGGCTATGTCGCTCGCTGACCTGCGCGATTTGCAGAAGTCCGTGGCCAAAGCCATTTCCACCTTCGAAGCCCGCCAAAAGGCGGAGGCCCGCGAAAAGGTCGAGATGCTGGCCAAGGACCTCGGCTTCACTCTGGCCGAACTGATGGCCCTCGAGGAACCGAAACGCAAACGGGCACCCTCGACGAAGATCTACCGGCATCCGGAGAACCCGACCCTCACCTGGTCCGGTCGGGGTCGCAAGCCGGGGTGGTTTGCCGCCCATGTCGATGCGGGCAGGGATCCGGAAGAGCTGCTAGACTGAGAAAGGCGTGGCGACGCGCTGCCACCGAGGCGGGGATCATGCAGGCCCCTGCCCTACCAGCTCGATGCTTCGCCAGTCGCCATAGGCCCTCGCCTCATGTCCGTGTGCTTTGCAGACAGCACAGAAGCAGGACTCAAAGCCGGTCGACGATTTCGTGCCGACGAAAACTGCGGGCTGCCCGCATTCATGGCCGAAGGTGCCGGGCTCGGCATTCACGCAGCGCGGCCAAAGCAGCCCGAGCGCGGCATCGGGCCGGGAATAGCCCGTCGGAAAGCCGTAGGGGAAACAGGTCGCGGCCATGCGCGATCTCCTTTTTGAGATGAAGGGAAAGCCGACCCTGCGTCGGTGCATTGTGCCTGTCGGCGTGTGCGACGGACAGGCGAAGGGCCCGGGAGGCGCAACTGCGCCGCCCGGGCCTTTGCGCGAGACGTGGGGATTAGCCCCAGGGATCGTGCTCGCCGATCACCAGAACCTCGTCACCGTCGATTTCATCGGCGGGGACGGCGCCGTAGGAGCCATCCCCAGCCTGGAAGACCACGATGGCAACCATCAGCGTGGCGGCGAGGCTGGCGGCGTAGGCGTGTGCATCTTTGCGGGACATCTTTTCGGCTCCTGTCTGGGAGGCGGAGGACCATCCCCCGCGCGACAGGACCCCGAAGGCCCGAGACGGTCTGACATCACCGGGTGCGTTCGACTCGCTCGAATCCGCCCGGCGGCACGGGTTCACCCCGTAGTCCGACCCCGTGTGGGTTGATCTCGAAGACCGGCCTCTGGCCAAGGAAGGGACGGGCGAGCGGGGGTTGGGGCTCTAGCCACAGGAGCCGCCAAGATTGTCCGCAGTCTTCTGATGCACCGCTCGCCAGCCTTGCGGCCAGGATGAAGGTCAGAGCGATTGACCTTGGGGATGGTGCCTATGGTGCCCTGCCCCCGGTGCCGGGGACAGGGTCATGTTGAGAGAGCACCGCCCTGGGGCGGGCTGATGGTGCTTCACGCAAAGGCTCAGGCGGCGAGGTCCGCCTCCCCTGCCCTGCTGCCTTCGTCGCTGACGCCGACCACTTCCAGCCTTGCATTGCGATAGCCCTCGCGGGCGATCCAAAGCTCGGCCGCGGTCAAGTTGGCGGCGAGGTGCAGCAGTTCGGTCGTGCCGCCGAAATCGAGCAGGATCTTCACCTGACCAGGCTGGGGCAGATCAACGACCTCGAAGGTCAATGCGCTGTCAGCGGAATGGCTGCGCATGATGGTGACGAGGATGATGCCATCCGAAGAGAAGTTGCCTTCGTGCAGCGTGAAGGAGGCGGGGGCGGTCCAGGTTTGATGGGGACGCGGCGGCTCCTTCTTCACAAGGCGGCCGATGCCGTTTGACCGCTCCCAGGCGGCGAGCTTTTTCGTGAAGCGCGCGGGCGGTTTGGGGCTGCCGTCGGAGTAACGGACCAAAGCACCCAAGGGCGCGGTGTCGATGATGGAGATTGCAGACATGATTCCTCATTCTGAATGCGAAGAAACGCACTCATTGCATTGATATTGTTGTATTTTATGTGAAGTGGAGGCGAGTTTCCCCGCCTCCGGGGTTCTTGATCACTCGGCGGCGATCATTTGCACCGTCTCGGGCGGCAGATCGGCGACGAGGAAGGCCGGGAGGTCGATGTCCTTGAGAGTTTCGACAGGGTCTGCGATCAAGTCGTAGGCATCCTCCACCTCACCACCCTGCCCTTCCGTGCTTGCCTCACCCTGCAGCGCAACGAGATCGGCACGGCGCAAGACCTCGGGCAACCAGCCGGTGCCCTTGAGAAGCCGCTCCGCTTCCACAGCCATCTCGGCCTTCTTGAGATGGTCGATGAGTTGCGCAGCGCCCTCCCCCTTGGCCTCGCGCACTGCCTCGACGATGCGTACCTTGGGCACGCGGGAGAGATAGTTCTCCGCCCTCGGCTCCCAGCCAGCTTCGACCATGTCGAGATCGACGGCCTTGGCCAGCATATCGGCATGCTTCATGCGTCGGGTAAGACCCGAGGCCGAGATGCCAGCGCCATAGGGGTTCACCCGCTCATGGAGCGCATTGACGCCTTGGCTCAGACAATGGGCCAGGAGCGAGAGACGGCTCGCGGCATCGAGGGCCGAGAGATGGTCCCAGAGCGCGGCATCGTCGCCGAGGGGCAATTCGGCCTCCCATGCCGCATGGCGTTCCTCGATGGTCTGGGCCACAACGCTGTCCTTCAGGTCGGATGCCTGGGCGGCCAAGTAGACCGGGCGCACTGTTGCCTCGAGGCAGGACCCCGAGGAAGACGAGGTGCGGAAGGTATCGGTCACCAGCTTCAGGAGGAGAAGGGTCAGGGCCACCTCCGGCGAGCGCCCCATTGCCTCTCGAAGCGCGAGAGTGCGGTGGGCAGTCAGCTCCATGACCAGCCGCTCCGGCAAGGGCTTCAGCGCGCCATCGTCTTCGTCGTAGGGCAAGGCCGACAGGGGCTGACCTGCCGAGGTGATCACGGGGCCGATGGCGACACCCTGCCCGTCCGACGTGCCATGGTCGATGCAATCGTCAGGGTTGACCGCGGTCTCGATCGGTGCCTCGTCTTCGGGGCGCACATAGCCGCGGTGGAGGACCAGCTTGCCCTCACGGTCGAAAGTGACGAAGACCCCTGCCTGCTCGATCTCCACCGGATCGAAGATCACAGGCAGCGCCTCCAAGGTCTCCATTGCGTCGGCCAGTTCGCTGAGACGCGCGTCGATGTCCTCGGGGATCTCGTCAGCTTCGGACCATTCGGCGTCGAGAGCGTGGTATTCGGCGAGTAGCTTGGCATGCTCGGCGGCCTCTACTTCCGACATAGGCGCCGCTTCGCCCGAGAGACGACGCAGCCCATAGCCGAAGCCGTAAGGCAGGTCGGCCGAAACCTCGATCCATTTCCAGCCTTCGGGCACAAGCGCCAGTGCCTCCACCTGCAGTTTTTCACCCACCAGACGCTCCAGAAGCGCGAGGTCTTCCAGCCAGCCGCCATCATCGCCTTGAAAGAGATCGCGGGCCACGACCCCACCCGCAGCCTCATAGGCCTCGATGCCGACGAAGATCGCCCGGCGATCTGAGGCGCGAACCGAGGTCTCGGTCAGCATGCGGCGGATGGCATAGGGCTCCTTGTTCCACGAGCCCTTCACCGCCTCCCAAACCTGCACCTGGCGCGCAACATCGGAGGTCACGCTGAAAGCCATGAGCTGCTCCAGCGTCATGCCGTCATCGGCATAGACTTCGAGAAGGGCAGGCGCGACCGAGGTGAGCTTCAGCCGCTGACGCACGACCTGCGGGGTCACGAAGAAGGCCGCTGCGATGGCTTCATCGCCGAGGCCCTTTTCGCGCAAGGCAGCGAAGGCACGGAACTGGTCGAGCGGGTGCAGGGCGACGCGCTGCATGTTCTCGGCCAGCGAGTCATCCTCGGCGAGGATCGCAGACCCGGCGTCCCGCACGATGCAGGGGATCGGCGCGGTCTTCGCCAGACGCTTCTGCTTCACCAGCAAGGACAGCGCCTGAAAACGGCGACCGCCGGCCGGGATCTCGAACCTGCCGGTCTCCACCCCCGCCTCGTCCAGCACCGGCCGGACATTCAGGCTTTGCAGCAAGCCACGGCGGGCGATGTCTTCCGCCAGTTCCTCGACCGAGACCCCGGACTTGATGCGCCGGACGTTGGACTGGCTCAGCTCCAGCCGGTCGAAGGGGATATCGCGCGAGGGCGAAAGGGTCACATTCTGAGCAGCTTTTGCCATCAGATCATCTCCACGACGGGCGTCAGGAGCCACTCTCCCGATCTCACTCACCGTCAGACCCTCACCCTTCAGTCCTTTCCCTCTCAGGTCTGGCCGCAGTCTCATCGGTGCTCGGGCGTTGTCCGCGGACAATGCCCGACAGCCAATGAAGACTGCCTCACCAAGTGATTTATGAGCTTCCAAGGATCAAAGGACTGTCGACGAACCCCAGAGGTGATAGAGCGGAAGTAGGCCCCGAATCTGAATATCTGTTGCTGCCGCTCCATAAGGCCCCAGATGGTTAGTGCAGTTCCAAGTGGTCCTAAGTGGCTTTCTGCTTTTTCATAGCAAACTCGGTCGATGCCAATCATGGGAGCCAATCGTCTTGCGTGATCGATCACATCTCTTGGAGAAGCGAGCTGGGCTGGTAAGAACGACGCTGCTTCGGGACAAGCTTGAGCCAGTTGCTCTAGGGACACAGTTTGGCTGTGTGACGCCTCAGTCGCCCCGACTTCGGTCGTTGTCTTATCAGTATTTTCTTTTTTTGAGTTCTGGTGGTGGCGGACATTTTGACCGTTGTTGCCGGACATTTCTTCGGGACCTAGAGGCGCTTCTGTGGTGATGTCTTTGACTTGAGGCACGAGCGACTCGAGCTCTGCTACCCAAGTTTCGAGTTGGTCGACGGTAAGTTGGCGCCGAAGGATTCGGCGGGCGTCATCTGCAGTATCAGAGCAGTTCAAGTGGTCCAAATGTCGGACGATGCAGCGGAGCTTTGTGCGAAGATAGTTTGCTCTGGCAATCTCGGCCGCCCGCTTCTGAGCCAGCGCGGCAAGCCTATCATAAGCAGCAAAAAGTGGCGCGAGGTTCAGGCCGAAGCGCATCGCAGTCCCCATCGAGGGGTCGCGTTTGGAATAGCGCTTGCCGTTCGGGCTGTCGATGCGCGTCATCAGTCCTAGGCCGACCAACTCCGCCAGGTGCCGTCTAAGAGTCCGATCTGAAATGCCGTTGCGCCTAAGAACGAGCGTCGCGTTCGATGCGAATACCACGTCGTGGTTGCGCTTGGGCGGCAGGCATGAAAGCAGTGCATCTACTGTCGCAACCACTGACGGCCCTATGCCAAGCAAAGATGCCGCGTGGGACAGCGTTTCCATCAACGCGAAGCGATCAGGTTTCGTGTTGTCCGCGGACAATACTTTACGTATCCGCTGACCTGTCGGCACGGTGGCATGTTCAAAAGCCATGTTTTCTCACGGCAAACCAAGAGTGGTTGCCCAGACCAAAGGTCGAACATTTCGCCCTAAGCAGGCAAAAAGCTACCGATCAACCGAATCGGCTGGCTTGACTGGTGGAGAGAAGCTGATAAATCTGGTGATGCTAAGCAACAGATTGGGCTCTCTGGGGGTGACCTTGGAGGGCTCTTTTGTTTCCTCTGGCTGCTGATGTGCTCCCTTTTTGTTGCGTTGCTCGATTGGTCGCTGTCGGCCTACTTCTCCGACTTCCAGGCCTCGTAGAGGCGCTGAATCTCTCGCTCGGCGTTGTCACGCACCCAGTCGGCAAAATCTCCGCCTGAAGCTCTCGCGAACCGAAGAGTCACAGCTCGTGTGGATGACTTCACCTCGGCGATGGGTGTGCCACTCGCGTTGGTAATCGGTAGGGCAGGGGAGGCGGCCGCTGCCGATATTGGCGCGGCGATTGTGTTGGCTGCTTCGTACAGAAGGGCGAATCGTTCGTCTGAAGAAAACTCGCGTCTCTCGTCCGACAGCTTCTGGATCAGATCTTCGAGATCGATCTCATGATTGCGCACGACATCCGCTAGTTCCTCCCAACGGCGACGTCCGATGCCGTGGGCTGGGCCAACGAAGTGGATCGCAGCTTCGGGAATAGTGCGTGCGACCTTTGTCATTCGCGAAAGCATCGGCTTGTCGATTGCTAGCGCGTCCAAGATTACGGCGGCGTCATAGCCAGAATCTGCCAACTCACTGACAAAGAGAGCTTTTTCGACGAAGCTAGGGTCAAGCCGGAGGCTGTTTTCCTGGCCCTGCGCCAATATCGCCTGCTCGTCCGTCAAGGTCCTGACCAGCGCTTTGGCTGGGACCCCAACGATCTTCAGCGCCCGCAGGCGACGTCGGCCATAGACGATCCGATAGCGCCCGGGACTATCGGGCAGCGGGCGGACCATGATTGGCACTTGCTGACCGTGCAGGCGGATGCTCTGGGCAAGGTCAGCGACATCCGCGTCTGAAATTATGAGGCGGTCTTTCGGGCCGCCGTCATCAATCAGATCGGGGTCAAGCTCCTTAACCGCATTCGACGATAGGTCCCGCAACGTCGACTTCACACCTGACATTGTGCCGGTGTTCGGAAACCGGGGGCGCACTTCGACGGCATTGTTGTCGTCAGATGCTGGCGGCGGAGGTGGGGGTTGGAAAATGTTTCTGCGTGCCATCAGATCGTCCTCCGTCCCCAGGCTTGCTGGATGATCTTCTCGAATTCATCGGCCATGCCGTTGACGCTTTCCAGGATCCGGTCCAGCGTCTTCCTTACGACCTGGTTTGGGTCGAGTTCGTAAATAGTCTGCTGCGTCATGCCGGCGTCGGAGATCGCTGTGGACTTCAGCATTGGTGTAGTCAGGACCTGATCCAGCAATATCGATCGCAGGAAACCAGCCATCTGCGCTTGGGGCACGTCCGTCGGTTCATATCGGGCGATTAGGAATTTCAGGAACTTCCAGTCGGTCGGGCCAGTCGATTCCTCCAGCGTCCGGACAGTTTCTCCAGCCATTTCAAGAAATTGCGCCATGGACGCGACGTCCAGCATGCTGGGCACGACCGTAATCAACAGGCCTGTCGACGCCAAAAGCGAAGACATTGTGGTAAAGCCCAGCTGCGGCGGGCAATCGATTATGACTAGGTCGTAGTCCTCCTCGATCTCGCCAATCGCTACCGAAAGCCGCTGTGTGAAGGGCGGCTCAATGCGATGTTGCAGGGCGTAGGCCGTTTCTGTCTCGTATTCGGATAAAAGGAGGCCAGCCGGAACTAGATCGAGGTTGTGAAAGTAGGTCTTTCGAACAACCTGGCTCAGCGGCACCGGATCTTCGTATCGCAGGGCGTCATAGATTGTCCCGGTTTCTGCGAACTCGATCTCTGGGCGATATCCGAACATCGTGGTCAGGCTGGCCTGAGGGTCGATGTCGATTGCAAGCACACGATAGCCGCGCAAAGCGTAGCGCTGAGCAAGATGGATTGCAGTAGTGGTTTTGCTGGAGCCACCCTTAAAGTTCACTATTGAGATGACCTGCAAACCATCCCCTTCGCGGCGGCCAGGAAGATAGGCCTCCCCATTGCGACCGGTCTTTGCCATTACATGTCGAATCTGATCGATCTCTTCGGCGCAGTAGAGACGCCGCCCCCTACCGTCGGTTTCTACGTCAGGGAAATCACCCTCTTGGTGTCTAGTCCGCAAGTTGGACATAGAGATGCCGGTCAGCTCGGAAACTTCTGCCGGATGAAACTTGCGCAGCTTTTTTCGACTTTCCGGCTGAAAGCTATTGCGCATATGGTTGTTCAATGCTTCCGACAGCCGTGCGGCATTGGCACTAATCGTGCCCGCGACGGAGCCGGGAGCGGGACTTTCTGTGCTCGCCATAACTTGCCCTCGATGGCCTCTTGATGGACCACTTTTGATTTCGTCGCGAGAAAGCGTCAAAAGCGAAACTGTGCGACAACTGGAGTGATGGCACGCAACTTATGCTGGAGCAACAAAAATTTTAGGCCGGGCTGTGTCGTGTCGCAACATCAGTTCACCAAGAATGCGAGCTAGTTTCCTTAACGCTATGATAATCAGAGGAAATTTTCCGGTTTGTTGCCTGTGCAATATCTAGCGTGTCTGCCGTAACCCGACACCAGTTGTAGCTTCCAAGTGAGGTTCGAGCCCGTTCTGCCGCCCAAGGTGAGTCGGAAAGTGGATTTGAGATCGTGCTCAACGCACCCGTCTGTGGGCGTGTCCCTCTGTGCATACCAACCCCAGTTTCTCGGCCCTCTCCAGCAGCATCTTCACGGATGACGGCTGCCAGCTTGTCCGCCCGCGGGGCGTGCGCTCGCGCATCGCTTCCAGTCTGGTGCAGATCGCCTGAAGCGTGATCTCGGGGTCCGCGCCCTTGATGGCAGCGACGATGGCGGGCAGGCGGTCGTCGGTTTCGCGGCGGCCGGCGCGGTCCAGTACCGTGGGCGGTAGGAAGCCGTCCCGCACATAGGCGTTGACTGCGCGCAAAAGGCGGCTTTGCGTCCATTGGCGCTCGCGGGGCAGGGGGCCGTTGACGATGCGCAGCACGTCTTCCCAGGCCATGTCGGGCCGCAGGCGTCGCACATGGGGCACCCAGTCCTGCGCCGTCTCGTTCAGGCGTTCCATGTAGCCGTCCTGCCGCGCCAGCCGGACCTTGCGCAGCGCCGCCGGATCACGGGCGCGCAGTCCCGGGTTACCGCCGACCCTGCCTTTGGTCCGTGCGCTGGCCAGTCCGGCCTTGGTGCGTTCGCGGATCAGGGCGCGCTCGAACTCAGCGGCGGCGCCCAGAACCTGGAGAGTGAATTTGCCCTGCGGGGAGGACGTGTCGATCGGGTCCATGAGCGAGCGGAAGAAGGCGCCCTTGGCTTCCAGCCGCTCGATCACCTCCAGCAGATGCGAGAGGGATCGCGCGAGACGGTCGATCCGCACGACGACCAGCGTGTCGCCCTTGCCGATGCGTTCCAACACCCGCGCAAGCACCGGTCGCGCACGATTGCCGCCCGAGGCCTGCTCCTCGTAGATCTCGACGCAGCCCGCGGATTTCAGGGCCTGCGACTGGGGCCGGGGGGTCTGATCCTCGGTCGAGACGCGCGCGTAGCCGATCAGGGGCATAAAATCAGGCCATTTGCAGTTTCATATATCAGCAATAAATGACCGTTTTCAAAGGACTTTCCACAAAAATTGCCAGAACCTGAGGGTCAGTCTTCTTGTTTGAGCACCCAGACGGCCGGCTCAGGCCGTAGTTTCTTTCGCGTGGCTTCAAACTTGGCCATGAATTCTTCGGCAGGGATGCTGGGTCGCGGATCGTCGGCCGCACTCAAAACCCGGCGCTTCAACAGCTCCTGTCGCAGATCCGAATGTTGTTCCAGCACCCGAGCTTCATCAAGAAGAACGAAGGCTGCTTTGGATGGGTCGATGAACATGCCTTGCTCAATCCGGTCAAGGAGCCAGAGAGCGAGTTTAGGGGGCAAATACGCATGAAATCGCAAGTCGCCCTCAGCTGCGGCGGCACGAACAATTTGAGCCTGCTGGTTCGCCCACTCCCTTAACTCTTTGGGTGGGTAAGTTTCGTCCGCCCCATCTGTCACCCTGTCGCTCGTTACTTCGGTGGTGTGCTCACATCGATTGGCCGGCCGGGATCAGGTGAAGGGTGGCCTTACCATTTTTCACCGCATCCACGGACAGGCGGCGATCAAAGGTTGCCAGTTCACCGCCACGCATTTTTGCCAAAGCGAGCAGATAAGTATCCGTGACCTGTGCTGAGGTCAGGATTCGGCTTGCGTCAACAGCTTCAGACCCGACAAGACTGAAATCCTCGGCCCAGAAGCAGTGACCGGGCAAGGCGCGCAGTTGCTCGACGATCCCGGCGACACCGGCTGGAGATCCTGGGGAGTTTGGATACTTCGGGTTGCCAAGAATACGCAGAACGCCATTTTCAGTGATCGGACAGGTGGCCCAGGACGTGTGACCTTTTCTGGAGAACCAGGCATGCGCATCGTCATGGGCGACATGGCCCGGATCGATCAGGGCAATCAGGACGTTTACGTCGAGAAGGTAGGTCACGGTGCCTCATCCCGAAGGGCGTTCACGAGATCCATGGTCACAGGGGGGGAGTCGGGGCGTGTTGCCAGCAGTGGAATGCCATTGCGTTCGGCCGGGGAGACAGGTCGTTGCAAGGAGCGCCGCGCAAGCTCGGAAACCACTTCACCTAAGCTGCGCCCTTGTTGACCCGCGATTGCCTTGGCTGCAAGCAGGACATCATCATCGAGGGAAAGAGTTGTTCGCATGGGGTGCCTCCTCGCATCAATCATCACGCATCATATGGGGTGTTGGCCGAGTACATCAAGAGCCGAGCTTCGGCGCATGAAATTGGAAGTCTAGAGCCCTGCAGCCTTGGTCAGGTTGATGCGGAACCTGTCGCGTCGGCGCTGATAGCGGCGGGTCATCTCGGCGCTGGCGTGGCCAAGCTGCTTTTGGACATAGCGCTCGTCCGCTTCGGCGCTGCTGGCCAGACCTGCGCGCAGGGAATGGCCGGAATACAGCGCCAGCCGCTCTGCCTTCGACAGTTCCGGACGCAGACCGGCCTGTTCGACGGTCAGCTTGATCAGCCGGGCTATGTGCTTGTCGGACAGTCGCTCTTTGGTGGCCTTCAACCCATTGCGGCTCACGGCCACAAAGATAGGGCCGAAGTCGATTTTTGCGTAATGCAGCCATTGCGTAAGGGCATGCACCGGGCAGGTCTGCTCGGTTGAGCCGCGGGCGATTTCGACCTCACGCCAGCCGGTCTTGCCGCGCAGGGTGATCAGAACACCGTCCTCCAGCACCTCAACCCAGCCGCCGCTACCGGGCGTGTCGTCTTTGCCGTGATCCAAGGACACGATCTCGGACCGGCGCAGGCCGCCGGCGAAACCGATGAGCAGGATGGCGCGGTCGCGCAGGCCGCGCAGATCGTGGGGGAGGGTGGCCAGCATGTCGCGCAGGTCATCGGGCAGGATGGCCTCTTTCTGCGCCGGTGGCCGTGCGTGCTTGCGGCGGATACCGGCCAGGACGCTGGCAATGTGGCGGTCCTTGCGGTCCAGCCGTTCCCCGCGCTGCGCATAGCCCCAGGCCAGGCCGGACAGCCGCCGCTCTATTGAGGAGACCGAGAGCGGTCGGGACGCCGCCTGCGACAAGGCCTTGCCGCTCGGCGCTGCCAGATCGGCGATGTAGAGCCCGATCAGCTGGGGAGAGGCGGGCAGGGGCTCAACACCGCGCATCCGGCACCAGCGGGCGAAGTGGGCCCAGTCCTTGGCATAGGCGGATCGCGTGTTCTCCGACGCCGCCTGACGCGCATAGTCGCGCGCAGTTTCCACCAGCCGGTCAAGCGCGCCTGAACCAGCGACATGGGAGGGCAGGGCGAAGGCCCCGTCCTCAGCCGTTACGCTCTCGTCCCTTTCGTTGGGATCGGGGTGCTTTGGCTGTTCTGAGGGCGATTTCTGGTGCGTTTCGGCCATGCTGGGGAGCATACTCTTTTTGCGTCCGATAATGCGGGTGGTCGGGGTCGATGACATAGGCCAGGGCGTCAAGCGGACCGACATCGGTAACGACGGGCAGGGTCAGCTCAAGATAGGCCGAGGAAACCAGCTCGCGTTCCCGCAGCGCCGACAGGGTTGCGGCCTCATGCCCGGGGGTGACGCGAAAGGCGACCCCGGTGCAGGTCGCGCCCTCGGCCCGGTCCAGCGCCAGCACCAGCCCTGGGCTTTCCACCGTGCCGCGATGGTGGATCGACCGCATGCAGAAACTGCGATGCCAGCCGTCCAGACGCGCAATGCGGCGGTCGGCGACCGGAAAACCCGGGTCCCAGATCAGCGATCCATAGCCGAAGACCCACAAGGTCGTGTGCATGGCTGGCCCTGTTGCGTTTCGCCCTGTAAACACCGGGCCACGGGCAATGAAAAGGGCCGGCAATGCGCAAGTTGTTGTTTCTGATCCTTCTGGGCGCAGGGCTCTGGTCGGGCTACTGGTTCGTCGGTTCAAGTTCGATCCGGCAGGCGGTCGAAGACGGTTTCGCCGATGCCGCCGCCCAGGGTCTGGTTGCCGAAAAGACGGCGCTGACCATTGCAGGGTTCCCGAACCGCTTCGACGTGACAGTCGAGGGGCTGCGACTGGCGGACCCGACGACCGGCGCGGGACTGGAGACCCCGTTCCTGCAGGTCTTTGCGATGACCTGGAAGCCCTGGCACGTGATCGCGGCGCTTGCGCCCGAGCAGACGGTGACTCTGCCGGACCAAGCGGTGACCCTGACCTCCAACGGCCTGCGCGCCAGCTTCCGCGCCAAGCCGTCGACCGACCTGCCGTTGGCCGCCATCGTGCTGGAAGCCAACCAGTTGATGGCGACCTCCACGGCGGGCTGGACGGTGGGGACCGGTCGCGGCGTGGTGTCGTTCAGCGCCGATGAAGAGGTGCAGGGCGCGGGCGATGCGCCAAACACCTACCTGTTCTCGGGCGATCTGGCCGGGATCACGCCGGACCCGGCTTTCATGACCACCCTGAAGGGCGTCACGATCCAGGACCTGCCCGCCTCGGACCTGCCCGAGACCATCGAAAGCCTCCGCGCCGGCATCTTCCTGACCTTCACCGCGCCCTTGGACCGCCATGCAGGCGAGGCGCGGCCGCTTTTGTCCGGGATCGACGTCAGCCAGTTCGCCCTGACCTGGGGACAGCTTTCCGCCACCGCGAAGGGCCAGGTCCGGG
>JBJTSJ010000105.1:0-3095 GCA_046076605.1 Tabrizicola sp. | reverse complement strand
GTTCTCGAAAACTCCGGACCGGAGCCTTTGAAGGCTCCGGCACGATTTCTTCGAAGAAATCGGTTACGCGCGCTCGATGGCCAGCGCGATCCCCTGTCCGCCACCGATGCACATCGTGATCAGCGCGGTGCGGCCGCCGGTCCGTTCCAGCTCGTACAGAGCCTTCACAATCAGGATCGACCCCGTTGCGCCCACCGGGTGGCCAAGCGCAATGGCACCGCCGTTGGGGTTTACCCTCGCAGGGTCGAGGTCCAGCGCGCGGGAGACGGCGAGGGCCTGGGCGGCGAAGGCCTCGTTCGATTCGACCAGGTCGAAGGACTGCGGCTTGACGCCGAGCTTTTTGCACAGCGCCTGCACCGCCGGGATCGGGCCCAGGCCCATGACCTTAGGGTCAACGCCCGCAAGCGCGTAGCCTATGATCCGCGCACGAGAGCCTGCGGCGGACCGTGACAGGACCAGCGCCGCCGCGCCGTCGTTGATGCCGGACGCATTGCCCGCGGTGACGGTGCCGTCCTTCTGGAAAGCGGGTTTCAGGCCCGCCAAGGCCTCGGCGCTGGTGGTCTTGGGGTGTTCGTCCACGGCAAAGGTCGCGGGGCCTTTCTTGCCGCCGACCTCGACCGGGACGATCTGGCTTTCGAACCGCCCCTCGGCAATCGCACGGGCAGCGTGGGTCTGGCTTTCCAGCGCGAAGGCGTCCTGATCGGCGCGGCTGATGCCGTGCTGTGCGGCGACGTTCTCTGCCGTGACACCCATGTGGCCGGTGCCGAACGGGCAGGTCAGCGCGCCGGTCATCATGTCCAGGGCACGGGTGTCGCCCATCTTCTGCCCGAAGCGGGCGGCGGGGAGGATGTAGGGTGAGCGGCTCATGCACTCGGCCCCGCCCGCCAGCGCCATCTCGGCGTCGCCCAGCATCAGGGCCTGGACGGCCGAGACCACGGCCTGCGCGCCGGACCCGCAAAGGCGGTTGACGTTCATCGCTGGGGTCGTTTCGGGAATGCCCGCGTTCATCGCCATGACGCGGCTCAGGTACATGTCGCGGGGTTCGGTGTTGATGACGTGGCCCATGACGACCTGGCCGATCTGCGCGGGGTCGACCCCTGCGCGGGACAGGGCGGCCTTCGCAGCATGGGTGGCGATGTCGATGGGGGGCAGCTGGGCGAGCGACCCGCCGAAGCCGCCGATGGCGGTGCGGGCGGCAGAGAGGATGTGGATGTCGGTCATGGGGGCCTCCTCGATGTTGCTTCCAGTTTGCACGAAGCGAGACCAGTTGCAGAGAGGACGTGGCGTCACGGGTGGCATTGACAGCGGCTGACGGGCGGGAGAGACGGGTCGGGCAAGCGGGAGAGCGATGTGAAAGACCTGATCCGGGCCCATGCGGGCCTGCTGTTCGCCGGGGTGGCCACTTTCGTGATGATGGGGGCGGGACAGGCGCTGTTCGGCCCTGCCCTGCCGGTCTATGTCCGGGACTTCAGCCTGAGCGAAGGCGAGGCGGGCCTCTTCGTCGCGCTGCTCTGGGTCGGCTGCTTCCTGGGCGTCGGGCTGATGTACTTCAAGGGTGCGATGATCGGGCCACGGCATACGCTGGCCGTGATGGCGGTCGGGACGGGTGTGATGGCACTTGGCCCGAACTGGGTGCTGACCTTGCTGGGCGGCGTCCTGTTCGGCGCGGGCTATGGCATGGCGACGGCGGTCTTCAATCCGCGCGTGATGCGGGCCTTCGGGGCGACGGGACCGTCGATGCTGAGCCTGCTGAACGCGACCTTCGGGGTCGGGGCCATCGCCGCGCCGCTGGTCTTTGTGTGGCTTGGCAGCGACCCGGCCTGGGCCTTCGGCATCGTGGCGCTGGCGCTGGTGGCGATCTGGCTGGGCGCAGGCGCGGCGGGGCGAGAAGCCCTGGCGCAGACGGGCGCAGTCAAGGCGTTCCGGCCGCATTGGGGCATCCTCGCCTTCGGCGCGGTCGCCATCGGGATGGAAGCGAGCCTTGCGGGCCTTGGCCCAACGGCACTGATCCGGGCTGGGGTTGCCGAAGACACCGCGTCACAGCTCCTCAGCGCGTTCTTCGTCGTCTTCCTTTTGGCCCGCGTGGTGCTGATCTTTGTGGCGCACCGGGTGCAGCCGTTTCATCTCTACATGCTTGCGGTGGGTTCGGCGGCGGTCTTTGCCCTTGGCGCCGTTTTCCTTGCGCCAGGGCCCTTCTTCGTGGCGATGGGAGCCTCGACCGGCCTGTTCTTTCCGGGCTTCTACGTGACGGCGGCTGGCAAGATGGGTGAGGACATCCGTGTGCCGCCGACCATCGTCGCCTCGGGCCTCGTCGGGGCGATCACGACGCCGCTCATCCTTGCGCCCCTCAGCGCGCAGATGGGCAAGCGGGGGTTCTTCATCCTTGTCGCGGCCATCCTGGTTGCGGTCAGCATGGCGGCGTTCCTGTCGCTGCGCCGGATGCGGGTGTAACAACTTTCGGCGAAGATGCTTGGCCCTGCCTCAGCGGCCAGCCTGCCATTCGGCGACCCAGTCGAGCGGGTAGAGTAGCATCAGCACGTTCAGTGCCAGACCGTCGCGGATCAGCCAGATCGTCGCGGCCTCGAACAGGATGATGAGTGCCACGGTGAGCCAGACCGGCAGCTTCGACGCCAGCCAGAAGCCCAGGATCATCGCCGAGATGTCGGCCACGACGTTCAGGACGCTGTCGCCGTAGTAGTCGAGCGATATCGTCACGCTGCGATAGCGCTCGATCACCGCGTCCGAATTCTCGACGATCTCCCAGGCGGCCTCGATCAGCGTGGCAATCGCCAGCCTCCAGCCGAAGCTCAGTCGCCGCGCCACCAGCCAGAGCAAGCCGAAGAAGAGGAAGCCGTGGATGATATGGCTGGGCGTGTACCAGTCCGAGATATGCTGCGAATTCTCGGAACTGACCACCTGCCCGTGCCAGAGCTTTACGTAGCCGCATTTGCAGATCGGCTCGCGTCCGATCCACAGAAGGTATGCGGCGGACAGCAGGATGATCCCAAGAGTGATCAGGATCGGCACAAGGCGGTTTGACGGACTGCTACTGTTCATGTGGCGCAGGCAAGCATGCGGCAAGGCACGGGTAAAGT
>JBJTSJ010000104.1:0-6701 GCA_046076605.1 Tabrizicola sp. | reverse complement strand
CTTGCCGTTGTCGACCTCGGTGATGAGGTAACGGCCCTTGTTCTGGTGGTGCAGCTCAGCGGTGAAGGTGCGCGGGCCGAACAGCGTGGGCTCGTCCTTCATCTTCTCGAGTTCGGCGACCACTGCATCGGCATCCGTCGTGCCGGCGCGCTCCACGGCCTTGGCCCAGACGTCGATCATCACGTAGCCCGGGTAGACATACTGGGTGGACGGGTCGCCCCCGGTCACTTCCTTGTACTTGGCGTTGAAGGCGGTGACATCGGGGTTCGGGTCATCGCCGTAGATCGAGCCCTGGACGGGGACGAAGAAGTTCGACAGGTCCGGCACCGCCGACAGCCAGTAGGACCCGTCCACGCCCGAGCCGTTCAGGATCATCGAGTTGATGCCCGCCGCGCGGATCTGCTTGATGGCCGAAACCGCGCCCGGCATCATCGTGCACAGCATGATGGCGTCGGGCTCTTCCGGGAGGGCCTTGATCCGGGTGATCTGCGCGGCGATCGAGGCGTCCTCGTTCAGGAAGGTGTCCTCGCCCACCAGTTTTGCATCGGCCAGCTGCGGCAGCATCCAGTCGAAGCCGTCGCAGATGCCCTTGTTGTATTCGGTCCAGGTGTCGAGAAGCCGGTAGTAGGTCCGGGCTTCCTTCTTGTTGTATGACCATTCGGCCATGGTCGCTCCCTGCACGGCGGCAAGGACCGAGGCCGAGAAGGAATAGGGGCCGACGCCCTGGATGCCGGCCTTGATCGATTCCGCGCAGAGGAAGAAGGACACAAGGCCCGAGCTTTCGGCGGCAAGGGCTGCCGGAGAGCCGAAGTCGTAGTCGCAGCTGACGACGACCAGGTCGGCGCCCTGGTCGATGACCGACAGGCCCGCCTTGGCGCCCTCGGCGCGGTCGGTCTTGGTGTCGGCGTTCACGACCTCGATCTGCTTGCCCAGCAGGCCGCCCGCCGCGTTGATCTCGGCGATGCGGATCATGGCGGCATCCTGGGCGGGCTTGTCATAGGCCTGCATGAAGCCGGTTTCGGCCGTGGCGAAGCCCACGACGATGCGTTCGTCGTCGGCCAGGGCCGGGGCGGTGAGGCAGGTGATCGCGGCAAGCGCGGTCAGAAATCTTTTCATCACGTCGTCTCCTTGTTGGGTCGGGTGTCTGGTTCGTTGGTGGGGCCGGTGCGGCCCGGGTCTTCTGCCCCTGCACGCGGCCTTGTGCGCCGGGGCAGGGTCAGGTCTTTGTTGCCCATGATCCCGGAAGGCCGGAACATGAGGATCAGGATCATCACGACGCCCAGGGCGATTTCCTGGACGCCGCCGGGCAGGGCAAAAGTGGTGTCGCCGACGGGCACGCCGGCCTCGAGCCAGCGGAGGACCTGGATCAGGCTGGACAGGATCAGGACGCCAAGGACGGCGCCCGAGAGGGTGGACATGCCGCCCACCACCAGCATCGACAGGGTGATGAAGGTCAGGCCCAGGTAGAAGGTGTCGGGGGTGACGATGCCGATGGAGTGGGCGTAGAGCGCCCCGCCCATGCCCATGATCGCGCCAGACACGACGAAGGCGATCAGCCGCATCCGGGGTATGTCGATGCCGCTGGCGGCGGCGGCCGTCGGCTCGTCCCGTGCAGCCCTGAGGGCGAGGCCATAGCGCGAGATGCCGTAGGCCCAGGCTACGACGACCGCCAGGATCGCGGCCGCCATGTAGGGCCAGACGTTGCGGATGATGGGGATGCCAACGACCGAGGAGGTGGCGGCGGTCACGCTGTCCCAGTTCGAGTAGATCGAGTTCACCATGGCCAGCATGGCAAAGGTCGCGATCGAGGCGGCGATGCCGGACAGGCGCATCAGGACGGCGCCGAAGATCAGCGCCCAGAGGGCGGCCCATCCGGCGCCCACGGCGGCGGCGGCCCAGTAGGGGATCTCGGTCTGCATCAGCCAGTCGGGCAGGCCGGGCATCGAGGTGCCCTTGAGCATCGGCTTGATCGTGGTCCAGGCCGCGACATAGCCGCCGAGGCAGGCGAAGGCGATGTGGCCGAAGGAGATGACGCCGGAATTGCCGATGAAGACCCAGAGGCCAACTGCGAAGATCACCTTGAGGAAGATGTCGATGACGGTCTGGTTGAAGGGCCGCGACCCCACGGCCCAGGCCAGAAGCGCGAAGGCGATCAGGAGAAGGGCTAGCAGCAGGGGGGTGGCAATGGTGCGGCGAGCGACAGAGGCGGACATCACACGCGCTCCTTCGTGCCGCGGGCCGACAGGAGGCCTTGCGGGCGGAAGATCAGCACCAGGATCACGGCGCCATAGACGAAGGCATCACGGAAGGCGCGGGCATCGGGCAGCAGGACGACCTGCATCACGGTGGCGACGGCGCCCAGAAGGAACCCGGCAAGCACAGCGCCAGCCAGCGAGCCCATGCCGCCGATCACGGTGGCGATGAAGGCCATCAGCATGACGTTCGCGCCCATCATGATGTTCGCGGTGCCGGTCTGCGACCCAAGGATCAGCGCGATCGCTGCGGCCAGCGCCCCTGACAGCGCGAAGGCCCCCATGATGACCCGGTTCGCCCGGACGCCGAGCATGCGGGCCATGGTGAAGTTTTCCGCCGCAGCGCGCATTTCCAGGCCAAAGCGCGTGCGGCGCAGGAAGGCGGTCAGCCCGATCAGGACCGCGATGGTCACGAGGATGGTGATGAGCTGCAAAAGGGGGATGCGGGCGCCAAGGATCTCGACTGGCTGGGACAGTTCGGGCAGAAGCGAGATGCTTTTCGGCCGCGAAGAGAACAGCATCAGAAGGAAATAGCGGATCACGAAGCCGAGGGCGAAGGATGCGATCATCATCGTGGCCGGGTTCGCCCGGCGGAACTGGCGGAAGACCAGGGCCTCGGACAGGACCGACAGGCCCGCGCCGATGGCCAGCGTGAAGGGGATCAGCAGGAACCAGGGCAGGTTGCCGGCAAAGATGATCGCCACCGCGTCGACCGAAGGCCAGAGAAGCGCGAAGACGCAGAAGGCGATCACGTCGCCATGGGCGAAGTTCACCAGCCGCATGACGCCGAAGATCAGTGCGATCCCCAGCGCCCCCAGCGCATAGAGCGAGCCGAGCGAGAGCGCGTCGAAGACGACCTGGAGGAGCGATCCCATCAGTGCTCTCCGTATCCGAAATAGGCGGCCTGCATCGCCTCGGACTGGCCGAGCGTACGCGCGTCGCCATCCAGCAGGATCTCGCCGCCGCGCATCAGCATCATCCGCCCGCCGACCATCATCGCCCGTGTCGAGGATTGTTCGACGATGAGCAGCGTCAGCTTGCGTTCGGCGCGAAGGGCGATCAGTCGTTCGTAGACCTGGTCGGTGATGTTCGGGGCAAGGCCAAGCGAGGGTTCGTCGATGGTGACAAGGCGCGGCGTCGTCATCAGCGCGCGGCCGATGACCAGCATCTGCTGCTGGCCGCCCGACAGAAGCCCCGCCTGCGAATGGCGGCGGTCCTTCAGGATCGGGAAGGTAGCGTAGACGGCCTCAAGCTCGGTCGCGGCGCGGGCACGCCAGCCGCGGGCGCCTGCGTGCATGCCGGTGCCGACCAGCAGGTTTTCCTCGATGGTGAGCGAGCCGAAGACGTCGCGGCCCTCGGGGACCATCGACAGGCCAAGCCGGGCGATGTCTTCGGGGGCCTGGCCGGTGATGTCGCGGTCGGCAAAGTCCACCCGGCCCCCGGCGGGCGGCGTGACCCCGGCAATGGCGCGCACAAGGCTGGACTTGCCCGCCCCGTTCGGCCCGGTGATGAACAGGATCTCGCCCTCGGCCAGTGTGAAGGTGACGCCCCGCACCGCCGTCAGGCGTCCGTAGCGGACCGAGATGTTGGAGAGGGACAGAAGGCTCATCCCTGCACCTCCAGCCCGGCTTCAAGGATCGGAAGGTTGGTCTCGGCGGCGGTGCCCATATAGGCGTGGCGCACCTTTTCGCTGTCGCGGATGGTGGCGGGGGGGCCGGTTTCGATCACCGCGCCGGAATCGAGGACGACGATGTGGTCGCAGAGGCCCAGCACCAGCCCGACATTGTGTTCGATCAGCAGGACCCCGATCCCGCGTTCGCGCGCGATGCGGCGGACGAGGGCGGAGAGGTCGGAGGCCTCTTGCGCGGACATCCCGGCGGCGGGTTCGTCCAGCAAAAGGAAGCGCGGCGCGCCCATCAGCGCCCGTCCGATGGCGACGCGGCGTTCGTCGGTGTAGGGCAGGGTCCCGGCGATACGGTCGGCCAGGGGCGCGATGCCGACCCAGTCCAGCATCGCCTCGGCCTCGGCGATGGCTGCGGCGCGGCTTTGGCCGAGGCCCACGCCCGTCACTTCAAGGTTGTCGATGACCGCAAGGTCGCGGAAGAGCCGCCCGCCCTGGAAGGTGCGGGCGATACCACGGCGGCGCAACTGATGCGGTTTCAGGCCCAGAAGGCTTTGCCCGTCCAGCTGGACAGAGCCCTCGGTCGCGGCCTGAAAGCCGGTCAGCACGTTGACAAGGGTGGTCTTCCCCGCACCGTTCGGGCCGATCAGCCCGACGATCCGGCCCGGTTCGACCCACAGGTCGACGTCCGACAGAGCGCGCAGCCCGGCGAAAGCGACCGATACCTTGTCAGCGGTCAGCGCGGTCATCTCGCTCCTTTCCGGTCGCGGGTGATGAGGTAGGAGCCACTGGCATCCAGCCGGGCGGTCCAGCCCGGTTCGATGACGATGGTGGTGGTGACTTCCTCGATCACGGCGGGGCCCTTGATCGTGGCCCCGGCGCCCAAGGGCGTGCCGTCGTAGATCGGCGTCCTGACCCGCTTGCCATCGGCGCTGAAGACCGCGTCGCGGTACCCCTTCAGTGCTTTGGCGGGGCTGGCGCCCTTGCCGATGGACATGCGCGCGGGCTTGTCGACCACGCCGTAAAGCGTGCTTTCGATGTTCACCACTTCGACGGTCGAGGCGGGTTCGGCATAGGTGTACAGCTCCTTGTGCCGTTTGTGGAAAGCCTCTTTCACCTTGCCGATGGACTTTGCATCGACCTTGAAGTTGCCGATTTCCACCGTGCATTCATGGACTTGGCCGACATAGCGCATGTCGAGGCTGCGCTTGACGACGATGTCGCGGCCCTTGAAGCCATCGGATTTCAGATGGCCGATCCCCTGGGCCTCGATCTGGCCGAAGAGCTCGTCAATCCGGGCATAGGCCGCGTCGTTGTCCAGCCGCAGGGGCGCGGTGGCCATGTAGTTGTATTTGACGTCACTGATGATCTGGCCAAAGGCGCACAGGCCCGAGGCCAGTTTCGGCAGGACGATGGTCTGGGTCCCCATCGCATCGGCAAGTGCGGTGATATGCGCGGCCGTGGCCCCCCCGGCGCCGACCAGCACGAAGTCGCGCGGGTCGTAGCCGCGTTCCACCGTCACCCGGCGGATGCCGTTGACCATGTTGGCGTTGACGATGGTGAACATGCCATAGGCGGCGCGCTCGACGCTCATCTTCAAGGGGTCGGCGAGGTGGGTCTTGATCGCCTGATGCGCTTTCGCGGCATCGAGCGGCAGGCGGCCGCCGACAAGGCCGTCGGGGTTGAGGTAGCCAAGGACGAGGTTCGCGTCCGACACGGTGGGCAGTTTGCCGCCCTGGCCATAGCAGGCGGGCCCGGGATCTGACCCCGCCGATTGCGGGCCCATCTGCATCAGACCCATCTCGTCGATCCAGCCGATCGACCCGCCGCCCGCGCCGAGCGTTTCGACCTGGATCATCGGCACGCCGATGCGGTAGCGCAGGAAGTCGATGTTCTTGTTGATGTTCGTGCTGCCGTCCTTGGTCAGCGTGATGTCGAAAGAGGTGCCGCCCATGTCGACGATGATCACGTCTTTCTTGCCGAAGGGTTCGCAGACGTATTGCCCGGCAGCCGGGGCCGAGGCGGGGCCGGAGTTGATCGCATAGACCGAGCGGTCGGTCATCGCCTGGCCGATGGCGAGGCCACCGTTCGACTGGTAGTAGCGGACGGGCTGTTTCGCGCCAAGCGAACGGAAGTAGCTGTCGACCGCGTCGACATAGCGCTTCATGATCGGCGCCAGGTAGGCGTTCACCACGGCGGTCGAGGTGCGGGTATATTCGCGGACCTGGGGGTAAAGCTCGCTCCCCACCGTCAGGATCACGCCCGGCAGCATCTGGCGTACGATGTCCGCGGCGCGGGTTTCGTGGCCCGGATGCAACACCGACCAGACGAAGCTGATCGCCACGGTTTCCACGCCCTCGGCCTTGAAGAGCTCGCAGGCGGCGCGGACGTCGGCTTCGTTCAGGGGTTCCCGCACGCTGCCGTCGGACAGCACCCGTTCGCGCACGCCCCGGCGCAGGTAGCGCGGCACCAGCATGGTGGCGGGCGGGTAGTCGGCATCGTAGCGGTAGCCGTCTTCCTTGTGGCCCAGGCGGATTTCCAGGCTGTCCTCGTGCCCGGCGGTGCAGATCAGCCCGGTCTTTGCGCCCTTGTGCTGGATCAGCGCGTTCAGGCCGACGGTTGTGCCGTTGATGCAGAGGTCGCAGTTCGAGACGACGGATTCGGGGCTGACCTCCAGATCCTCGGAAATCAGCTGGAGGCCGTTGCGGATGGCGAGCGTAGGGTCCTGCGGGGTGGAGAGCGCCTTGTAGAGCTTTACCTGCCCCTTGTGGTCGGCCAGCACGAAGTCGGTGAAGGTGCCGCCCGCGTCGATGCCCAGTCGGTAATCA
>JBJTSJ010000103.1:0-8818 GCA_046076605.1 Tabrizicola sp. | reverse complement strand
CGGCAGGCAAGCTCCGCCTGCTCCTCCGTCAGCCCCATGAAGCTTGCCCGCCAGGCCCCGCCCGACTGGGTCGTCTTCCGCAAGCCATCGTTCAGCGTCTCACTCTCGGCCAGCGCGGTCTTCAGCAGCGCCTTCTCTGCCTCGTAGCGCGAGGGATACTCCCCCACGTTCACTCCGAAATGCCGCCCGCCAGAGGTGGACAGGACCACCACGACCTCCTCGGTCGGATCGGTCGCAGTGTCCGCTTCGGCTTCGGCCGTCTCGACCGCGTCGAAAATCGGCGCCTGTCGCTTGGGTTTGGCGGCGGGCACAGCCTCAGCCAGGTCCACCGAAGGCGCAACCACGGTTGCCGCCGCTGCCACGGTCTCCACTTCGGTGACTTCGGGCAACAGGGCCAGGGAAGCCGCATCCTGCGCTTTGTCCGGTCCCGGGTCGGTGATCACCATTTCCGGAACCGCTTCGGCCACGACGATCTCTTCCTCGGCCATTGCGACCGGAGTTGTTTCTTGCGCCGCCGCGTCGGCGACTTGCGGCATTGCCAGCGTTTCCGGACGCGCTTTGGGCTTTAGCGCAGCGAGCGCCGGGTCGACCACGGCGTCGGGCGTCGCCTCTGCGACCATCGTTGCGGTCGCAGGCTGATCCAGAGCCGCGGCTTGCGCTTCCAGCGTGCCAGGTTCGACTGCGGCGACCATCGTTGCAGCATCAAGGTCCGTAGCCGGCACGGCACTAGTTGCCGCCAGTGCCTCGGGTCTTTCTTCCGGTGCAACCTCGGCGAGTGCAGTCGCGACGGCCAGCGCTTCCTGCGGTGAAACCGTTTCGTCGGACGGGACGGTTGCAGCCATCGCCTCGGCCTGGAACTCCAGCGTGCCCTCGGGCGCGGGTTCGGCGGTTGCTTCGGCGAGCGCGCCGGCAATACCCTCGGCCATCGCAACGGCGACCGCGTCCGGCACGACGGGTGCGTCCGGGCGGGCCTTGGGACGGGGCGAGGTTTTCACCTCACCCGACACGCGCACGGTCTTGCCCGCGCCACCGACTGCGTCGATCTCGTCAATCCCGGTTTCTAATGAGGCGACAAGCGCATCATCCAACGGGGCTGCCTGAGGCGGCTGCTCGGTCACCTTGTTCCTGGCCTTGCCAAAACCAAGGTCCATCAGCTCGGCCATCTTGGCGTTGCGGTTGGCGGTCGACGTGCCGCCAAAGATCGTCGCGATGATGTGCTTGTTCCCACGATGCGCCGAAGCGGTCAGGTTGAACCCGGCGGGCGAGGTATAGCCGGTCTTGATCCCGTCGGCACCTTCGTAGCTGTCCAGGAACCGCGTGTTGGTATTTGCCACCGTCGCGATCCCGGCATCCGCGGTGCGGCGCGAGAAGATGTGATAGTACTGCGGGAAGTCGTAGAACAGGTGGCGACCCAGCACGTTCATGTCATGCGCAGTCGACAGGTGCCCTTCCGCCGTCAGGCCATTTGCGTTCTTGAAGGTGGTGTCGTGCATGCCAAGCTGCCGCGCCGTGCGGGTCATCCGCTTGGCAAAGGTTGCTGCATCCCCGCCAATGTGATCGCCCAGCGCCGAAGCGGCGTCGTTCGCCGATTTGATCGCCGCTGCGCGGATCAGGTAGCGCACCGAGATTTTCTGCCCCGGCTTCAACCCCAGGCGGGACGGCGGCTGCGATGCCGCATATTTCGTGACGGTCACCTTGGTATCCAGCGTCAGCCGGCCGGCCTCGATCTCCTGAAACACGATGTACAATGTCATCATCTTCGTCAGAGACGCGGGATGCAGCCGCGTGTTCGCGTTCTTTTCGTAAAGGACCTCTCCGGTCCGGCCGTCCATCACGATCGCCGCGAAGGGTGCGGCCTGCAACGGAGACGTCACCACCACGGTGATGACGACAAAAGCCAATAAAACTGCGTGAAAAACCCGCCCGAGAAGCGATGCCACGTCGCCCACCCTTTGCCTGTTGGCCCGGATTTTCCGGTGCCTTATTCTGCCTCAGGCGAAACGCTAGCACAGGTTCCATGATCGGAAAACCCAAAAAATCCAAAGGGTTTCAGGGCACAATTGATGTAGTTGCCGTGATGCTTCAGTTGGCGGGCCGGCTGCAACATCTTGGGGTGGTCGTGACAGCTATGGCTAATTGTAGGGGGTCATAGCCGCAGCCGTTCAACCAGGGCGGGCAGTTCACCCAGATCGTCCACAACGTGGAACCGTCGATGATCAGTCGGTGGCTGTGCTGCCTCGTAGGCCCATTCCAGATTATGTGGCACATGAACGCCCCACGATCCCGCCTGAAGGGCCGGTATAACGTCTGATTTTAAGGAGTTGCCCACCATCATCGCCTGGTCGGCCCCAGTTCCGTGCCGAGCAAAGGCGGTGCGGTAGGTTGCCTCGGTTTTGTCAGAGACGATTTCGACACCTTGGAACAGATCGCCCAGACCGGACTGGGCAAGCTTGCGTTCCTGATGCAGCAGGTCACCCTTGGTGATAAGGACCAGCCGGAACTCGGTCGAAAGGGCCGTTACCGTCGCGCGGGCATGGGGCAAAAGCTCCATCGGATGTTCCAGAAGGTTACGGCCCATCGCGATCAGTTCGCCGATCACCGAAGCCGGAACACGACCATCCGTCACCTCCACCGCGGTTTCGATCATCGAGAGGGTGAAGCCTTTGACCCCAAAGCCATAATAGGCCAGGTTGCGACGCTCGGCTGCGACCAGCCGATCATGCAGGTGATCCGGATCGGAATAGTCGACGAGGCGCTGCAGGAAGCGTTCCTGGGTCAGACGAAAGTAAGTTTCGTTCTGCCAAAGCGTGTCGTCTGCATCGAAGCCTATTGTTGTCAGCATGTCCGCCCCTTTTCCCTGCGGCAAAAGAGGCTATATTTGCTCGGTCAGTTGCAACCCCGAATCCTGAAGCCGGAGCCCGCATCCCGTGCCAATCCGCCCATTGACCATGTCGGACAAGACGGATGGCCCGGGGAATGATACCTCGATCCTGACGAAAACGAAGACCAAGACCCAGCGTCCGCCGATGTACAAGGTGATGCTGCTCAACGACGACTACACGCCGATGGAGTTTGTCGTGCATGTGCTGGAGCGGTTCTTCGGCCTGAACCATGCTCAGGCGTTCGAGATCATGCTGACCGTCCACAAGAAGGGCCTGGCCGTGGTCGGGGTGTTCAGCTTTGAGGTGGCCGAGACTAAGGTGGCGCAGGTGATGGACTTCGCCCGCCGCCACCAGCATCCCTTGCAGTGCACGATGGAGAAGGAATGATCGTGCACCTTCACAGAGGGGACCGGAGGGCCTGAGGCTCTCGCCCATGCGATCCGCCAGATTATCCCTTGCGCTGGAAACCGGCGTACTGACGCTTCCAGGCAGTGGTCGGATCGCGGTCTATGGACCCAGGGCTGGCGACGACCTGTCTGCCTTGCCACGCGACCGGGTTGTCGTACTGACCGGGTTCAAGCCGGACCACGATCATTTCGCGGCAAGTTATGCCGTGAGCCCCGCAGCCCCGTATGCGGCGGCCATCGTCTGTCTGCCACGGTCCCGTGAAGCAGCGCGGGCGCTGATCGCGCGGGCTGCGGCAAAGGTCGCTCCGGGCGGCTGGATCGCGGTGGATGGCCAGAAGACCGATGGGATCGACACGGCGCTGAAGGACCTGCGCGGGCGGGTCGATCTGTCGGACAGTCTGTCAAAGGCGCATGGCAAGCTTGCCTCGTTTCCGGTCGGACCGGACCTGTCGGACTGGTTGGCGCGGCCAAGTCACATCGATGGGTTCCAGACGCTTCCCGGTGTCTTTTCGGCGGATGGGCCAGATCCGGGATCGGTTCTGCTGGCGGCCAGCCTGCCGGAGAAGCTTGGCGGCAAGATCGCCGATCTGGGGGCCGGCTAGGGGTTCCTTGGCGCCGAAATCCTTAAGCGCCCTGGCGTCAAGCGGCTGGACCTGGTCGAGGCCGAGGTCGACGCGCTGGCCTGCGCCCGGGTCAACCTCCCCGACCCGCGCGCGCGGTTCCATTGGGCCGACGCCACGGGTTGGCGGCCGGAAACACTGCTCGATGCCGTGGTGATGAACCCGCCGTTCCATACCGGACGGACAGCTGAGCCGGCGCTGGGGACGGCCTTCATCCGCGCCGCCCGGCGGATGCTTGCCCCTGATGGCGGACTCTGGTTGGTCGCAAACCGCCACCTGCCCTATGATGCAGTATTGGCCGAGTGTTTCCTGGAGGTCAGGGACGCTGCCGGTGACAGCCGCTTTCGCGTGATACATGCCATCAAGCCCAGACGGGCGAAACCCTGACACGAGGCCAGCCATGTCCTTCTCCGTTTCCGGTAAGACTGCCATCGTCACCGGCTCGGCCTCGGGCATCGGGCTGGCCATCGCGCGGCACCTGGTGGACAAGGGCGCGAACGTGATGTTCGCCGATGTCGATGAGGCGCGGCTGGAGGCCGAGGTGGGCGAGGAAGCCCGGGCGGAGGGACCGATCCGGATGTTCTCGGGCGACCTGACCGAGAAGTTGACGATCGCGAACCTGTTGTCCGCCACGATCGACGCCTTCGACCGGGTCGACATCCTGGTGAACGCGAACCGCCGGACCTTCGTGTCCGACATCCTGTCCCCCGAAGCCGACGGGGTCGAAGAGCTGTGGCGGCATAACGTCCTGTCAGCGCTACGGATTTCCCAGATGACCGCCAAGCGGATGATCCAGCACGCCCAGCGGGCCGAGCTCGAGGAGGGGACGATGCTTGGGTCGATCATCAACCTGTCCTCGATTGCCGCCCAGGCGACCCGGCCCGAGCTTCTGGCCTATTCGATGGCCGCCGCTGCGATGGACCAGATGACCCGGTCGCTGGCGGTGGCGCTTGCGCCGAAGGGGATCCGGGTGAACGCTGTGGCCTTTGGCAGCGTGATGAGCGCAAGCCTACAGGCCGCGCTAAAGGAAAACCCGGGGTTTCGCGACCAGATTGCCGAAGCGACGCCCCTGGGCCGCATCGCCGCGCCGGCGGAATTGGCCGAGGCGGTGCAGTTCCTGGCGTCGGACGCATCGGCCTTCGTGACCGGGCAGGTCCTGACCGTGGATGGCGGGCGCGGCCTGCTGGATGCGGTCAGCGCCCCTGCCCACTGACCCTTCGGCTTAGGATCTATTCCGGGTACTGCGCCTTGCACTGGGCGATCACCCCCTCCGCCTGGCGGGCCAAGTCCCGGCGCTTGGCTTGCAGGCTATCCAGCTTGCGCGCCTCTGCGTTTAGATCGATGGCCTTGGGCCGTTTCTCGGTCACCGGACGTTCGTCCAGGCAGAGCCGCGGCGGCGGCGTGGGCTGCCCCTCGGCCACCGGCGCTTGCGGGCAATAGACCCACTCGTCCTCATAGACCGTGACCGTCTCGAAGGCATAGCCACGGCCCAGGTTGCCCTGCGTCTCGGCGATCAGCTGGTCCACGGTGCGCAGGTCTCGGGTGTTGCGGTTGATGCACTGTTCCTGCGGAGTGCCACAGGCTGCCAGGCCGCCAAGTGCCAGGATTGCCAGACGTTTCATGGGTCACTCCTTCAACAGTGGAAAGCCGTGCGCGCGGGTGCTAGGCATGCAGTGTCAACATTCAAGGACACGATCATGACCGATCCTACTGACAGTCGCAACGCCGTCGCAGCCACGTGGTTCCGGACGTTGCGTGACCGGATCGTTGCGGCCTTCGAGGGGCTGGAGGACAAATACGCCAAGGGCAAGCCGGGCCGGTTCGAGGTCACGCCGACCTCGCGCTCGGACGGCGGCGGCGGGATCATGAGCGTGATGCGCGGCGGCGGGGTGTTCGAGAAGGTGGGTGTCAACTGGTCCGAAGTACATGGCCAGCTTGGCGAAAAGGCGCAGCGGGCGATGGCGGCGCGGGGCGTGCCGGGGATGGACAAGGACCCGAGGTTTTGGGCCAGCGGCATCAGCCTGGTCGCCCATATGGTCAACCCGCACGCCCCCGCTGTCCACATGAACACCCGCATGTTCTGGACCCCGGGCGCCTGGTGGTTCGGCGGCGGGTCGGACCTGAACCCCTGCATCGAATATGCCGAAGACACTGCGCATTTTCATGCCCAGATGCAGGGCGCCTGCGACGCGCACAACCAGGATTACTATGCGAAGTTCAAGGCCTGGGCTGACGAGTATTTCTTCATCCCGCACCGGGGCCGGGCGCGGGGCGTGGGTGGCATCTTCTACGACGACCTGAACACCGGCGACTGGCACCGCGACTTTGCTTTCACCCGGTCGGTAGGCGAGGCCTTCCTTCCCGCCTTTCTTCCGGTGACCGAGCGTCGGGTCCAGACCCCTTTCACCGAGGCCGACCGCGAGACCCAGTTGCAGCACCGGGGGCTCTATGCCGAATACAACCTGGTCTATGACCGGGGGACGAAGTTCGGGCTTGAGACCGGGCACGACGCCAATGCCGTGCTGATGAGCCTGCCGCCCGTGGCCAAGTGGTACTGAGGCAATGGCCGACATCACGGTGAAGGCGGCCTATGGGTCCGTGGTCGAGGACGATGGATGTCTGTTCATCGGCTTCGCCGAGGGCGAGGATGAGGCCGCCGGCTATGTCCTGTTTCGCCAGCCCGTCGGCGGTGGTCCGGTCTGGTTCGAGGCAAGCGACGAGACCTTTGGGGCCGAGGATGCCATCGAGAGTGTCGTCGTCGGGCCAAAGGGGTTCGAGGTGACGATCCGTCCGGACAAGCGCGTGGCGTTCGGGTTTGCGGCGACAGTGGCGGTCCGGGTCGGGCCAGGGTGCGAGGATGGACCCGAGGCGATGGAGGCGCTGAAGGGGATGCTCGGGGCGATCTGGCGGAACTGAGGGCCAAAAGTCTTCGAAGACTTTTGCAAATTCGTTCGAAGGAATTTGGCCCTATGACTTCGGTTGCGCGTGGCTCCACACGGCGTGGCGGATGCGGGCGGTCTTGTAGGCGTCGAGGATCGCCATCGCCCAGACGAAAAGTCCCCCGGCCATCTTGCCGACGAAGGAGACGTCGGGTGCGGCGGTCTTCAGGGTGAAGGCACCCAACAGGATTGCGAAGCAGACGAAGATCAGGCCCCGCACCGGCTGGCGGTTCAGCACCTGGCCGACGCCCGGCAGGAGGATCGCGACGGCCAGGACGAGGTAGGGGTTCAGGGGTTTCTTCATGCTTGGTCCTTCAGGGCCAGCACATCCTTGCGGATTGCCGCCAGCCTGTCGAGCACGGGTTCCAGTCGCGCCGGGGGCAGGGGGGTGCGGCCCATCTCGGCCTCACGGAAGATGAGATAGCGGCCGCGGTCAGCTTCCTCGGCCAGGATGACGATGCGGAGGCCCTTGGGGGAGAGGACGAGTTCCTTGACGCGCGGGTCCTGGAACAAGTCGGCATGGGCGGCGATCAGGTCGGGCGGAGGCAGGCGGGGTGCGTCGTCGGTGCGGATAGCAATTTCCTTGGGCAGGTTGGGCGGGGTGGGCAGCGACTGGGGCAGGGTGGCGAACCTGGTGAAGGGCTCGTTGCCGGACGGTCGGGCCATCAGGTCGAGGGTTGCGTCGAGAGGCAGGGGCTCTGGCAGGGTGACGAGGACCCAAAGGGCGGGCAACTTGCGGAAGGTCAGCGTGTCGGGGATCGCCTGCAGGTCGAAGGCGAGGCCTGCGCGGCGACCGGTCATGCGGGGGAAGCCAGTGGGTTCGATGCGCGTTTCGCCGCCGTCGAACAGGGGCTTCACTGCGTCGAAGTAGCTCGCGCGGGACATCGCACGGCGCTTGCTTTCGCGGATCAGGCGGACAGCAAGCCAGAGGCCGAGGGCCGCACAGGCGAGGGCGAGGGGGACAAGCGGGGACATGGGAAAAGGCCCGCCCCTGAGGGCGGGCCGTGTGCCTTAGTAGCCCCTCGGTTTCGGCCAGGGCATGGTGAACTGCGCGCCCCGGTTTACGAAGCGGTAGCGCCAGAAGTGGAACCAGAGCGACACGACGATGTAGAAGCCGATCATCGCCACCAACTGGGTCCCGTAGCCCAGGAACACCGCGAAGAACGTCACGGCGCAGAGGGTCAGCAACGTGATCGCGGGGATCGGGTGGAACGGGTGTTCATAGCCGCGCTTGATCGTCTCCAACGGCCACTTGCGCCGGAAGAGGATGATGTTGAGCGGCATGAAGGTATAGCCCAGGAGGCCGGAGAGGATCGAGAAGGTGATCACCTGGTCCAGAGGTGCGCCAAGGGCGAAGATCAGCGCGATGGGGACGAGGAACACGATCGACCGGTAGGGGGTGCGGTACTTCGGATGGACCGCGCCGAACCAGCCGGGCAGATACTTGTCGCGGCCCATGGCGAACCAGGCCCGCGAGGCGTCGTTGATGCAGCCGTTGGCCGAGGCGAGCGTGGCGAAGAGGGTGCCGAAGCCCAGGAGCCAGACCAGTCCGGTCGACCCGGACAGCCGCGCCGTGTCGAAGAGCGGGGCCACCGAACCGTTGACGCCGTCGCCCAGGAACTCCCACGGCAGGACGCCACTGCAAATGTACCAGGTCAGCGTCGCGGCGATGAGGAGGGTCATGATCCCGGCCGGCGTGCCAAACGGCAGCGCGCGGGCAGGGGAGCGGACTTCCTCGGCGGCTTGCGTGGTGCCCTCGATCCCCAGGTAGTACCAGAGGCCGAAGTGCATGGCGGCGAGGACGCCGATCCAGCCGTAGGGGAGCTCGTGGCCTTCGAACAGCGCTGCATGCTCCATGATGCCGCCGCCGAGGATGCCGGAGGTGGACAGGAACAGGACGATGATCGCGATGAAGGCGATGGCGGTGATGACCAGGTTGAAGGTCAGCGTCGCCAGCACGCCGCGATAGT
>JBJTSJ010000102.1:0-2571 GCA_046076605.1 Tabrizicola sp. | reverse complement strand
TTGCCGTAGGCGACTGGTCGATGGTAGGGAAGGCGGAAGAAGAGGATGACGAGGCGGGATTTGCCTTGGTCAATGGTGAGGCTTTAGAAGAGGTGCATGAGGTGGCGGCCAATCTGATTGTCTTTCTGGCCTTTCTGCATGTGGCGGGAGTTCTGGTGGAAAGCCGGGTGATGGGGCGCAATCTGTTGCGGCCGATGCTTTTGGCGCGGGGCGGGCGCAAATCGTGAGTGGGGCCGTGCATCCTGCCCGCCGCCGTCCAATGGCGCTGGCGGTGTTCCTGGTCGTGCAGACGCTGGCGGCGGTGTTTTTCGTGGGCGATGCGCTGGCCGATATTCTGAAAGGCGATATCGGCCCGCATCTTTACTTTGAAACGCTGGTTGCGGTGGCACTGGCCCTTGGGGTGGGCTTTGGCGCGCTGGCGCTGCGCCAGACGCTGGAGGAGATGCGGGCGCAGGATGCCGCGCTGGCATCGGCGCGCGGGGCCTTGGCCGAGGTGATTGCGGCGCAGTTCAGCCAATGGGGCCTGACGCCTGCCGAGCGGGACGTGGGGTTTTTGGCGCTGAAAGGGCTGGATGTGGCCGAGATCGCCGAATTGCGGGGCCGGGCGCATGGCACGGTGCGCGCGCAGTTGACGCGGATTTATGCCAAGGCCGGCGTCTCGGGCCGCGCCCAGTTTGCCGCCTATTTCGTCGAGGACCTGTTGGGCGAGGGGTTGGAGGGCATCTGACGCGCTGCCCGCTTGCCGACGGGCGGCCTTCCCGCTAGGAACAGCCAAACCCAATGATGAGGCCGCCTGATGCGTCTGTCCCGCTATTTCCTGCCCGTGTTGAAAGAAAACCCCGCCGAGGCGCAGATCGTCTCGCACCGCTATATGCTGCGGGCGGGGATGATCAAGCAGCAGGCGGCGGGCATCTATTCGTGGTTGCCCTTGGGCTACCGCGTCTTGAAGCGCATCGAACAGATCGTGCATGAGGAACAGGTGCGCGCGGGCCATATCCCGCTGTTGATGCCGACGCTGCAACCGGCGGACCTGTGGCGCGAGAGCGGGCGTTATGACGATTACGGTCAGGAAATGCTGCGCATCAAGGACCGGCAGGACCGTGAGATGCTCTATGGTCCGACCAATGAGGAGATGATCACCGACATGTTCCGCGCCCATGTGAACAGCTACAAAGACCTGCCCCTCACGCTCTACCACATCCAGTGGAAGTTCCGTGACGAGATGCGGCCGCGCTTCGGCGTGATGCGGGGGCGCGAGTTCCTGATGAAGGATGGCTACAACTTCGACGTCGACCGCGACGCCGCCCTGCACGCCTACAACCGCCACATGGTCAGCTACCTGCGCACCTACGAACGCATGGGCCTGACCGCGATCCCGATGCGCGCGGCATCCGGCCCCATCGGCGGCGACAACACGCATGAATTCCTTGTGCTGGCCCAGACGGGTGAGTCCGAGGTCTTCTACGACGACCGCGTGACCCAGCTGAAACTCGGCCAGCGCGACATCGATTATGACAATCGCGCGCAAGTGGCCGATGTCTGCAAGGAGTTCACGACGCTCTACGCCCGCACCGACGAGACCCACGATCAGGCGATCTTCGACCAAGTGCCGGAGGCGCACCGCAAAGTCGGCAGGGGCATCGAGGTCGGGCAGATCTTCTACTTCGGCACCAAGTACTCCGCCGCGATGGGGGCCGAAGTGACGACCGCCGAGGGGACGAAAGTCCCGGTCGAGATGGGGTCGCACGGGATCGGCGTCAGCCGCCTGCTGGGCGCGATCATCGAGGCCAGCCATGATGACAAGGGGATCGTCTGGCCCGAGGGGGTCACGCCCTTCCCGGTCGGGATCGTGAACCTGAAGCAGGGCGATTCAGCGGCGGATGCGGCTTGCGAAGGCCTCTACAAGGCACTGCAAGCCAAGGGGCTGGAGGCGCTGTACGACGACCGCGACGAACGCGCCGGGGCGAAGTTCGCCACGATGGACCTGATCGGCCTGCCCTGGCGGATCACCGTGGGCCCGCGGGGCCTGGCGAACGGCGTCGTGGAACTGACCTCGCGCCGCACCGGCGAATCCGAGGAGGTCTCCCCGGAAGCCACCGTCGACCGCATCGCCCAGATCTACGCCGGGCGCTGATGGAGAAGGTCGCGGCTGGGCTGTACGGCCTCGACCTTCTGTTCCTCTTGGCGTTCCAGGTCCTGAACCGGGACCAGCCCGCCTTTGCCAAGCCCGTCAGCGAATACGGGCTTGGCCGCACCGCCCGCCTGTTCAAGCTCTACCTGATCGCCGGCTGCATCGCCCCGCCGATCCTGGCGTGGCAGGTTCATGTCTCGGGCGATCCGGACTTTCCGCTGGTCGTGACGGTCTACCTCGCGCTGGTGGCTCTGGGTCGCCTCGGCATCGCCCTCTGGCAGAACGACCCCCACGGCACACGCCGCACCCGGCGGGGGAACCTGCACCGGGCAGCGACGCTTCTGGCCTTCACGGCGGCCTACATGGCGGTGGTTGAGGCCACTCCGCACCTCGTCGCGCTGCATGAAGGGTGGCGGTCCACCGGGGACGAGGCCCTGAAA
>JBJTSJ010000101.1:0-3037 GCA_046076605.1 Tabrizicola sp. | reverse complement strand
ACCGTGTCGGCATTCCCGGTCGAGGTCTGCAGGGCAAGATACAGCCCCGCGCAGGCGGAAAAGAACCCGGCCAAGGTGAAAGCCGCCAGCTTCGCCCGGTTGATCGGCAGGCCCGAGACATAGGCCGCGCCCTCCGCCGAGCCGATGGCATAGATCGTGCGGCCGGTGAAAGTGCGCTTGAACGGTACCCAGACCAGCAAAGCCACGCCCACCAGTAGGATTAGCGGCACGGGGATGTCGGCAAAGGGCCGGATCCACCAGGCCTCGCCCCCGTCAGCGATGCCGTAGGTGTCGGCGAAATCCCAGACCGTGTTGGTCAGCGCCCAGCCGAGGTCCCCGTCGACGTCTCCACCCGGCTGCGGGCGCAGCAGTAGCGCCAGGCCGATGGCGATGGCCCCGGTTGCCAGCGTGGCGATGATCGGCTGCAACCGGCCATAGACCACGATCAGCCCGTTCAGCAGGCCAAAGGCGGTGCCGACCGCCAAGGTGGCGAACAGGCCCAGCGTGATCTCCAGCCCCGAGCCGCTGAGGAGATAGGACGCCACGCAGGCCGACAGCGTCATCACCGCGCCGACCGAAAGGTCAAGGCCCCGCATCAGCACCGGCACGGTCTGCGCCATGGCGACAAAGGCGATGGCCACGGATTCATTCGCGTTCTGCACAAAGACCGCAGACGAAAATCCGCGCGGGTGCAGCAGGTTGTAGGTCAGGAACAGCGCCGCAAACAGCACCAGCGCCCCCGCAAACCCCCGGTTCTGCGCGATCAACCGACCCATCACGCAGCCGTCCCGATGTTCAGCGACGCGCCCACAATGGCCTCCTCGGTGATCGCCGCGCCCTCCAGCTCCCGCACCACCTGCCCGTCATACAGCACGATGACCCGATCCGCGCAGCCGATCAGCTCGGCATAGTCCGAGGAGTAGAACAGGATCGATTTCCCCTGATCCGCCAGGTCCCGCATCATGCGGAAGATTTCCTGCTTGGTGCCCACATCGATCCCCCGGGTGGGGTCGTTCATCAGGATGATGTCGGGTTCGGTCATCAGCCACTTGGCGATGACCACCTTCTGCTGGTTCCCGCCCGACAGCGTCCTGACCGCGTCCTTCGGGCTGCCGACCTTGATCTGCAGCCGGGCGATCCCGTCCTGCACCGCCGCCTCCAGCCGCCCGGGGTCGATCACGCCGCCCCGGGTGATCCGGTCGAAGGCCGCCGTCACCAGATTGTCCGCGATGGACATCGGCAGCATCAGCCCCTCGGTCTTCCTATCCTCCGGGATCAGCGCCACCCGAGGCACCCCGGTCTTCGCCGTGATGGGAGAGGTCGGCAACCCCCGCCCCCCCATCTCCACCCGGCCCTTCACGCCCTTCAGGACGCCAAACAGCGCCAAGAGCAACTCCTTCTGCCCCTGCCCATCGAGGCCCCCCACCCCCAGGATCTCGCCCTTGCCCAGCGTCAGCGACACGCCCTTCAGCGCCCCTTCCCACTCCAGCCCCTCGGCCTTCAACACCGGGGGCCGCGCCACCGGGGCGGGCTTCAAAGGATACTTCGCCGTCACATCCCGCCCAATCATCAGCCGCACGATCTCGGCATCCGACCGCTCGCCCTTGGCGAAGGTCTCGATATGGCGGCCGTTGCGGAAAACCGACAGCCGGTCGCACAAAGCCTCGACCTCATGCATCCGGTGGCTGATGAAAAGGGTGGTCACCCCATCCGCCGTCAGCTTGCCCAAAAGGTCATAGACCGTCTGCACATCCTGCGCCGTCAGGGCCGAGGTCGCCTCGTCCAGGATCAGCACCTGCGGGTCGCGCCCCAGCGCCTTGGCGATCTCCACCATCTGGCGGCGCGACAAGGACAAGTCCCGCACCAGCGTGCGCGGGTCCACATCCTCACACCGCACCCGGGCCAGCAACTCCCCGGCCCGCGCCAGCTGCGCGCGGCGGTCGATCAGCCCAAAGCGCCGGGGTGGCGCGGCGATACAGATGTTGTCGGCCACCGACAGGTCGGGGATCAGCGACAGCTCCTGGAACATGCAGACAACGCCCTGCGCCGTCGCGGCCGAGGGCGAGGCGAACCGCACAGGCTGCCCCTTCAGCTGCATCTCGCCTGCATCGGGCTGCACCACGCCCGAGATGATCTTGATCAGCGTCGACTTGCCCGCCCCGTTCTCGCCCAGGATGGCATGGACCGACCCGCGATGGGCCGCGAAATCCACGCCTTCCAGCGCACGAATGCCCGCGTAAGACTTCGAGATGCCGCGCAGGTCGATGATCGGGGTCGTCATGCTATGCCTCGGTAAGGGTGGCGGCCCCCGCGGGGAGATCGGGGGGCCGCCTGCAACTTCAGTTCACGTCCGATTCGTCCTTGGCCATGATGGCCGGACCCGAGATGTTCACGCCACAGGGCGGAAACTCGTTGACCGTGAAGAAGTTGTCCGGAAGGTCGGACCAGAAGTTCTTCCCGTCCTCCAAGGTGGTGTAATCCGCCACCGGCAGCGGGACCGAGATCAGCTGCGGCATCGGGTTGCCTTCCAGCGCCGAGATGGCGGCCTTCATCGCGATGGCGACAAGGCCCGGCGACTGGCCGATCGAGATGCCCTTCAGCCCCTGGTCCTTGTATTCCGCAATCGCCTTGCGGAAGCCGTTCTCGGATTCACCGGCGACCGGAACCCAGGGGTGGCCTGCGTCCTTCATCGCCTGGATCACCCCGTTCGACCCGCCCTGGCCGACGATGGCCGCGGGCGTGACCGAGGGCAAGATCCTGGAAGTGCGCGGCCTGCCCGGCAACTCGGTTGACCGGGACCGGTCCATCGGGATCAACGAGGTGATCGCGGCCGATGGCGGCAAGTGGGAGATGGTCTCGGTCGTCGGCAACTGGGATGACGGTACGACGCAGAAGGTCGTGGCGGACGCCATCGCCGTGCACGGCCAGTTCGCGGCCATCGTCGGCCAGGGCGGGTCGAACGGGGTGATCCAGGCGATGAAGGACGCAGGCCACCCCTGGGTTCCGGTCGCCGGTGAATCCGAGAACGGCTTCCGCA
>JBJTSJ010000100.1:0-3262 GCA_046076605.1 Tabrizicola sp. | reverse complement strand
CCCAGAAGCGAGGGGCGACCGTGGCGGACTTGCTCGACCAGGACCCAGGAGAGGGTCGCGGCGGCGGTGGCGACGAAGGTGTTCAGGAAGGCGAGCGCGGTCAGGCCGTTCGATTCGAGGTTGGACCCCGCGTTGAAGCCAAACCAGCCGACCCAGAGGAGCGAGGCGCCAACCATCGTGAGCGTCAGGCTGTGGGGCGGCATCGGTTCCTTGTTGAAGCCCACGCGTTTGCCGACCACGTAGCAGCCGACAAGGCCCGCGATCCCGGCGTTGATGTGCACCACGGTGCCACCGGCGAAGTCCAAGGCACCCCAGCCCCACAGCAGACCCATGTCGCCCGAATACTCCGGAACCGACAGGAAGTCCGGACCGGCCCAGAACCACACCATGTGCGCGATCGGGTAATAGGCGAGAAGGGTCCAGCCGATGCAGAACAGGATCAGCGGCCAGAACTTGATGCGTTCGGCGAAGGCCCCGATGATCAGCGCCGGCGTGATGCAGGCGAAGGTCATCTGGAAGATCACGAAGGCATATTCCGGGATGTAGACGTTGTTCGAGAAGGTCGCGGCATAGGTGCCGGTGGTGACGCCCGCGAGCATCGCCTTGTCGAGGCCGCCGATATAGGGCGAGCCGGGGGTGAAGGCGAGGCTGTAGCCCACGGCAATCCACATGATCGCGCCGACCGAGACGATGACCAGCACCTGCATCAGAAGGCTGAGCATGTTCTTGGTGCGGACGAGGCCGCCGTAGAACAGTGCCAGCGCCGGGATCGCCATCATCAGCACCAGGACCGACGAAAGCAGCATCCAGGTGGTGTCGCCCTTGTCGACCATGGTCGCCATCTGCTCGACCGTCGGATTCTGGATCGGCCCATCCTGCGCCAGGGCAGGCAGGGCGGCCAGTGCGGCGGTAAGCGCACCGAGGCCAGATTTTGTTTGAATTCTCATGTCAGGTGTTCCCCTCTTCCCCGCCGTTCACAGCGCGTCGTCATCGGTTTCGCCGGTGCGCACCCGCACGGCATGTTCAACGTCCAGGACGAAAATCTTTCCGTCGCCGATCTTGTCGGTCTTGGCCGTCTTCTGGATCGTGGTCACGACCTGGTCGGACAGCGCGTCCGAGACCACGATTTCCAGCCGGACCTTCGGCACGAAGTTCACGGCATATTCGGCGCCGCGGTAGATCTCGGTGTGGCCCGACTGGCTGCCGAACCCCTTGATCTCGGTCACCATCATGCCGCGCACGCCGATGGCGGTCAGCGCCTCGCGGACCTCCTCGAGCTTGAACGGCTTGATTGCTGCAATGATGAGCTTCACGTCTTTCCCCTCTGTTTTTGGCAGGCACCCTGGGGTGGGTCCTTCGCAAGCCATGAGGCAGGGGAATGCTGCGGGCGCACAAGAATTGGTCGCCGGGCGACCGGGCGGTCAGAGGGCTTGGTGCACATTTTTTGCACTTTTTCTGACCATTGCCTAATCGTTAGGCATTCTCGGGATGCGAATCACGGAAGGCCTGACTTCGCTTTCCCGGAAATCCGAGATAATGTGAGGATCAATCGGGTCGGAACGGCCCCAACAATGACCTTGGTCACGAGTGGCAAGAGCAGGCATGGCAACTGGAAACCGGGGGCGCGGCCCCCTTGTCGCAGACAAACGGTATGCAGCGCCCCGGGCTGGCGGGTCCGGTGGCGGGTCGTCTGGCGGACCGAAGAAGCCTGCGCCCCCGAAGACGCCGAAGGCCCCGCGCAAGCGCGCGCGGCCGCGGCGGCAGCATGGGCTGGTCATGGGGCTGATCCTGGCGATCTGGCGGGTGATCTGGGGCATCGCCTGGCGCGGCACGGCGATGGGCGCGCTGATCCTGGGCGGGTTCGTCTGGTACTATTTCGCCCAGTTGCCCGAGCTTGAGGCGCTGGTCGATGGCCGCGCGCGCGGCTCGGTGACCATGCTGGACCGCGAGGGCGAGGTCTTTGCCTGGCGCGGGGAAACCTTCGGCGGCATGATCACGGCGGACAGCGTCTCGCCCTATTTGCATGACGCGGTGGTGGCGACCGAAGACAAGCGGTTCTACTGGCATCTGGGCATCAGTCCCCGAGGTATCGCCAGCGCGATCCGGATCAACCTGTCGGAAGGGCGCGGGGCGTTCGAGGGCAACGGCGGGTCGACGATCACCCAGCAGACGGCCAAGCTTTTGTGCCTGGGCGTGCAGTGGGACCCCAAGCAGTGGAAATCGGAATCCGACTACGAGAAGGACTGCCGCCGGGGCGGGATGTGGCGGAAGATCAAGGAAGTTCCGTTCTCTCTGGCGATGGAGGTCAAGTATTCCAAGGAAGAGATCCTGACGATCTACCTGAACCGGGCTTACCTTGGTGCGGGCGCGCGCGGGTTCGAGGCCGCGTCGCAGCGCTATTTCGGCAAATCGGCCAAGGACGTGACCCCGGCTGAGGCCGCGATGCTGGCGGGACTTCTGAAAGCTCCATCGACCTATGCACCAACGGCGAGCCTGGAGCGCGCGCAGAACCGGGCGGCGGTGGTGATCGGGCTGATGGAGGAGCAGGGTTACCTGACCAAGGCCGAGGCGGACGAGGCGCGGGCGAAGCCGGCCACGCTGTCGAAGGCCGCCAAGCAGAAGGCGGGGGGCTATTTCGCCGACTGGGTGATGGAAACGACGCCTGACTATCTGGCGCGGGACACGACGGAAGACGTGGTCATCGAGACGACGCTGGACCAGGAGATGCAGAAGAAGGCCGAGGAGGCCCTGGCCTATATCTTCGAGACCAAAGTCAAGCCGGGGTCCGAGGCGCAAGCGGCCATCGTGGTGATGAGCGCGGATGGCGCGGTCAGGGCGATGGTGGGGGGGCGGAACACGCCGAACGCCGGGGACTTCAACCGCGCGACGCAGGCGTTGCGGCAGACCGGGTCGACCTTCAAGCCGTTCATTTATGCCGTGGCGATGGACCTGGGCTACAGCCCGCTGGACTATGTCGAGGACACGCCGATGTGCATCTACACGGCCGGGTCGGGCGACTGGTGTCCGCAGAACTATGACAAGGAGTTCAAGGGCACGATCACGCTGACCCAGGCGCTGGCCGAAAGCCGGAACATCCCGGCGGTGCGGATCTCCGAGGCGGTGGGGCGGGACCTGGTCAAGCAGGTGGCGACGGACTTTGGTCTGGCGCAGAACTTCGCCGATGGTCCGGCGCTGGCGCTGGGGGTATCGGAATCGACCCTGATCGACATGACGGGGGCGTTTGCTGGGATCCTGAACGGCG
>JBJTSJ010000099.1:0-2848 GCA_046076605.1 Tabrizicola sp. | reverse complement strand
GAAGAACTCGCTGTCGGGCTGCATGACTATCGAGGAATTGCCACCCTTCAGGCTCGCCTCATAGGCCGAGAGCGAGCGGATGAAAGCGAAGAACTCCGGGTCCTGGCCATAGGCTTCGGCAAGGATGCGGTTGCGTTCGGCATCAGCCTCGCCGCGGATCACCTCGGCCTGGCGCCGGGCGTCCGAGGTGAGTTCGACCACCGTCCGGTCCGCCGAAGCCCGCACGCGCTGCGCCGCTTCGCCACCGCGGGCCTTTTCGTCGGCCGCCTCGCGTTCGCGTTCGGCGCGCATCCGGGCGAAGGTCGCCTCGAGGTTCTGTTCCGGCAAGTCAGTCCGCGTCAGGCGCACGTCGATGACGTCAATGCCCAAAGCGGCCCCTTCCCGCTTGGCGATGGCGAGGATCTGGTTCATCAACCCGGCACGGTTCTGGCTAAGCACCTGATCCTGCGTCGCGTTGCCCAGCACTTCCGGGATCGCCTGCGACAGGATGTTGGTCAGAAGCTGCGTGGCACGCTCTTCTGCCCCGGTGCCGACCGATTGCCGGAATTCCACCAGATCAACAATCCGCCAGCGGGCGAAGGCGTCCACCACCAGGCGGCGGTCGGACAGAAGCGTGACTTCGATGGGCTGGGTCTGCAGGCCCAGAATCCGGTCCTCGTACAGGACCACGTCCTGCAGAAGCGGCACCTTGAAGCCGAGGCCGGCCTCTTCCTTCACCTGCATGACCTGGCCGAACTGCAGGACCAGCGCCTTCTTCCGTTCGTCCACGATGAAGACCGAGGACAGGACCAAGACCAGAGCCACCACCAGGACGGCGGGAATGACATAGATCGCGCGCATCAGTTCGACCCTCCCGACGTGCCGGCCCCTTGGGCGGGCGTCATCCGGCCAAGCTCGTTCAACGGCAGGAAGGGCACCACGCCCTGCCCGGCCTCGCCGCCCGAGACGCCATCAAGGATCACCTTGTTCATGCCACCCAGCACCCGCTCCATCGTTTCAAGATACAGGCGCCGCCGGGTCACCTCGGGCGCCTTCACATATTCGGTGTAGACCGACAGGAAGCGCGCGGCCTCACCCTGGGCGCTGTTCACGGCTTCGGCGCGATAGGCTTCGGCCGCCTCCATCAGCCGCGCCGCTTCACCTCGGGCACCGGCGGTGACCTGGTTGGCATAGGCGTCGGCCTCTTTCTCCAGCCGGTCGCGTTCCTGCGCGGCGGCCTGAACGGCGCGGAAGGCGTCGATCACCTCGCGCGGGGCCTGAGCGACCGACAGGTTGACCCGGATCACGGTGATCCCGGCGTTGTAGCTGTCGAGCGTCGCCTGCACCGCCGTCCGCAGGTCAGAGGCGATGACACCGCGGTCGCGGTTCAGGATCGGCGACAGTTCCGACCGGGCGATGATGTCGCGCATCGCGCTTTCGCTGACGGCCTTGATGGTCAGCTCGGGCTCGGCCAGGTTGAACAGGTATTTCTCGGGGTCCGAGATGTTCCAGACCACCTGGAAGCCGATGTCGACGATGTTCTGGTCGCGGGTCAGCATCAACCCGCCGTCTGCATTGCCCTGCACCCCGCCGATGTCGGTGGTGCGTTCGCCGGTCACCTGGACCTTTTCATAGGTCACGATGGGCCAGGGCGCGAAGTTCAGGCCAGGGTCGCCGATGCCCGAGCTTTCGCCCAGGAACAGCTCGACCGAGCGTTCTTCGGGCCGCACGGTGTAGAAGGACATGAAGGACCAGACCGCGATCAGGGCAAGGACGCCCAGGCCCACGCCCTGCTTTGTCAGGATCGGACCTTCCGGGTCGCCGCCGGGGCCGCCGGTGCCGCGGTTGCCGCGCCCGCCCATCAGGACGCGCAGCTGTTCCTGTCCCTTCTTCATCAGCTGGTCGATCTCGGGGATCTGGCCCCCGCCCTGGCCGGGCCGCCCGCCGCGACGGTCGTCGTCGTCGTTGTTGCCCCGTCCGCCCCGGTCATCCCCGCCCGAGCCGCCACCGCCGCCCCAGGGACCGCCACTTCCTGCCATAGATCGAACCTCTTCCAGAACTTTTCCCTAAGCTGGTCATATCCAGCCGGAAATCAACCCGTCGCGACCGCCTGTCAGGCAGTTCGCACCGGTTTTCGCATTGTCACCAGTTCCTCGGCCATCGTCGGATGGACCGCGCAGGTGGCGTCGAAATCCTCTTTCGTGGCCCCCATCTTGATCGCGATGGCCGCAAGCTGGATCATCTCGCCCGCTTCGGGTGCGACGATATGGCAGCCCAGGACCTTGCGGCTGGCTTTGCTCACGATCAGCTTCATCAACACCCGGTCCGGCTTGCCGGCAAAGGCCGTCTTCATCGGGCGGAAGGCCGTCGAATAGACCTCGACCGGCTCTTGCGCCCGCGCGGCTTCCTCTGACAGGCCAACGCTGCCCATCTCGGGCTGGGTGAAGACCGCCGAGGCAACAAGCTGATGGTCAAAGGCAGTGGGTCTGCCGCCGAAGACGGTGTCGGCGAAGGCGTGACCCTCGCGGATGGCGACCGGGGTCAGGTTGATCCGGCCCGTGACATCGCCCACGGCGAAGACCGAGGGCACTGCCGTCTGGCTGTATCGGTCGACCGGGATCTCGCCGTCGCGGCCAAGGGTCAGGCCAAGGGCTTCGAGGCCCAGGCCCGCGGTATTGGGGCGGCGGCCGGTGGCGTAGAGGACAAGGTCGAACTCGCGTTCCGACCCGTCGGTCGCCACGGCGCGGATGCCGGATGCGGTCTTCTCCAGCCGCATCACGTCGGTGCCGCAGTGGATGTCGATCCCACCGCTGCGCATGGCGTTCGACACATGGCCGCGCGCCTCGTCGTCAAAGCCGCGCAGGATCTG
>JBJTSJ010000098.1:0-9366 GCA_046076605.1 Tabrizicola sp. | reverse complement strand
CGCCTCGGCCTCGGCGCGGATGGCGGCGGCGGTTTCGGGGTCGTCCTCGATGATCAGGATGCGGTCCATCTGGGTCATTCAAAACACCACCACGTCGGGGTCAAGGACATTCGCGCCGCCAACGGGCCGGACGCCTTCGGGAGCGTGCCAGGGGTCGAGGCGGATGTGGCGGGTTGGGCCGCCGGGGGCTTCGAGGAGGAGGAGCGCGGGGGCGGTTAGGGTGTAGGACTGCAGGTCTTGCGGTGCGCCGTTGATGGTGAGGATGCGGTCGCCTTTGGCAATGCCGGCGAGGAGGGCGGGGGAGTTGTCGGTGAGGGCGGTGACAGTGCCTTGGGCGTCGAGGGTGATGCCGAGTTCTGTCAGGGAGTAGGAGGTGACGGTTGCGGGAGCGAGGAGACGGGGGGCCTCGCGGGTGCGGAGGGTGGGCTCGTCGGCTTCGGTGAGGGAGAGGGTGAGGGTCTGTGGTTGCCCGGCGCGGAGGAGAGTGAGCCGGGCCGCGCCATCGGCGGTGGCGGCTTCGATGGCGAAGGCGAAGTCGCCCGGGTTGGCGAGGGGAGTGTCGGAGACGGCGGTGAGGATATCGCCGGGTTTCAGGCCGGAGGTCTCGGCGAGGGAGCCGGGGGCGACGGCGTCGATCAGGAGGCCCTGGGCTTCGGTGCCAAGGCTCTCGGCGATCTGGCGGTCGACGGGGCGGGCGGTGAGGCCGAGGGTGGGGAACGGCGGCAGGGTTTCGTCGATCAGGCTCTGAACGATGCGAGAAAGTTCGGCGGTCGGGATGGCATAGGCGATGCCCACGAACATGCGGCTTCCGTCGGCGATCTGGGAGTTCATGCCAATGAGGCGGCCTTCGGCGTCGACCAGCGGGCCGCCGGAGGAGCCCGGGTTCACGGCGGCGTCGTGCTGCAGCATCAGGATCGGGACGGCGATCTCGGTCTGCCGCGCGAGGGTGGAGATGCGGCCTTCGGTTAGGGTGAACTCGATCCCGAGGGGGGCGCCGAGGGCGAAGACTTCGTCTCCGAGTTCGGGGGGTTGGTCGGCGAGTTGGAGGCCTTGGGTGGGGGTGGGCAGGGAGATGACGGCCACGTCGCGGACGGGGTCGCGGGCGATGACGAGGGCCGCCGTGTCGTTCCCGTGCCTGTCGATCAGGCGGACTTCTTCGGCGTCTCCGACCACATGGGCGTTGGTGACGGCGACGTCTCCGGTTTCCCAGACGAAGGCAGAGCCGAGGAAGCGGTCCTCGCTGTCGGTGGAGCGGACGGTGAAGACCTTGTCCATCGCGGCGTCAAGGGGCGAGGCGCTGGCGGGCTGGATCAGGGCGACCAGCGCCAGGACCAGAAGCGCGGCCAGCGCCTCGATGAATTTCAGCGGTCTTTGCCGCTTTGCCGTCTTCGCCTGCATGTCAAAAACCCTTGATCTGCCTCGATGACGTCTTGCTAGCGGGGCAGGCGGGGCGGGTCCCGTGACAAAACCTGTCATCTGGAAATCCTGCATTTACAGGCGCGTGACGGGGCCGCATGTTCACCGGGACAAAAGCCGGAAGAGTGTTCCCATGCGCCGATTGATTGCAGCCTGTGTGATGTCCCTGGCCCTGCCCGCTGGGGCAGAGACGCCGTCGCCAGTGAAGATGGCCGAACTGTCGGCACGGCTCTATGCGGCGGGGATGGCGGCGGGGGATCCGGTGCTGGTGCTGTCGGCGGCGAAGCTGAGGAAAGAGCTGGGGCTGATCCCGGGGGACCGCGCGGCGGTCGACGGGGTGGCCGGACAGGGTGCCCCGCTGTCGTGGCAGGAGATGCTCGCTTCGGCTGCGGACCTGGCCGACGGGGATGAGGTGCTGCTGGGGCTGATCGAGGATACCTCGGTCGAGATGAACAAGGGCGTCGCCTCGGGGCCGGTCTACAACATCGGGTCGCTGGGGAACGGCAAGGGCGACACCTATCCGCCGATCGAGTTCCGGGGCGGGGAATATGCCGAGGTCTATGTCGAGGCGAAGGCGGCGACGAACCTGAACCTGGGCGTGTATGACGACAAAGGGCGGCTGGTGTGCTCGGATACGGACATCAGCCATATCGCCTATTGCGGGTGGACCCCGGCGAGCGCGGGGACGTTCACGCTGAAGGTCGATAACAAGGGTCCGATGGGGGCGGATTACGCCCTGATGACGAATTGATGAAAACGCCTTTCACGATTGCGCTGTGCCTGGCTGCGGCCCCTGCGGTGGCGCGGGAGAACTATGCGCTGCTGATCGGGGCGAACCAGTATCCTTCGCTGGAGGAGCGCTGGTGGCTGAAAGGGCCGGCGAACGATGTGGAGCTGGTCGCGCAGTATCTGACCACGGAGGCTCCAGTTCCTTTTGCTGCGCAGAATGTGACGGTGCTGTCGGACGGGGTGGCGGGGGCCGAGGCGCCGACGCTGGCGGCGATCCGGGGGGCGTTTGCGGAGCTGACGGCGGAGGTTCGCCCTGGGGATTTCGTATATCTGCATTTCTCCGGGCATGGGACTCAGGCCCCGGCGCTGGACCCCTCGACGGAGCTGGATGGGCTGGACGAGTTGTTCCTGCCGGTGGACATCGGGCCGTGGTCGGATCAGGTGGGCGAGGTGCAGAATGCGCTGGTCGATGACGAGATCGGGGCGCTGATCGACGGCCTCAGGGCCAAAGGAGCAGATGTCTGGGCGGTGTTTGACTCGTGCCATTCGGGTACGGCGACGCGGGCGGTCGAGGCAGAGGACGTGCGAGTGCGGCAGTTGCCGCCAGAGGCTTTGGGGATTGATCTGGACGGGGTGGAGGTCAGCCGGTCGGTGGACCCGCGGGCGACTGAGGCTCCGTTCGATGGGGGCGAGGGAGAGGGGTCGTTCGTCGCCTTCTTCGCGGCGCAGACCAATGAGGTGACGCCGGAGAAGAACCTGCCGAAGGGCAAGCCGGGGCGGAAGCCTCAGGGGGTGTTCACCTGGACGCTGATGGAGGTGCTGGCGGAGTATCCGAACGCGACCTACGGGCAGGTCGGGCAGGAAGTGCTGCGGCGCTATGCGGTGAAGAACCTGGCGAAATCAACGCCCTTGTTCGAGGGCGACCTGGACCGGGTCGTGTTCTGGGGTGAGGGTGGGGCGAGGGTCTCGCAGTGGTCGGCGGAGATGACGGATGCGGGGTTTGTCATCCCGGCGGGGGAGCTGCATGGGCTGGCCGTGGGCGACATGCTGGCGGTGATGGGATCGGCGGCTGCGGCGGATGATGAGGCGCTGGGGTATGTGGAGTTGGCGTCGGTGGAGACTTTTTCCTCTTTGGGACAGGCCGTGGAGAAGGACGGCAAGGTCCTGCCAGCCGAACTGCCGAAGGGCGTCACGCTGCGGAAGCTGGACGCGGGGCTGGACTTCACGCTGACCGTGGCGCTGCCTGCGGCGGGGTCGGGTCCGGCGGATGCTTTGTTGGCCGCGCTTGGGGAGTTGCAGGGGGCGGCGGGGCCTCGGTTGACCTTCGTGGCGGCGGATCAGGAGGCGGATGTGCGGCTGGCGGTGCTGCCGGAGAGCCCGCGTCCGGATGCGATCTGGGTGCTGCCTGCGACCGGGCTGGCCGAGGATCTGGGGGCGACGCCCTCGGTGTCGACGGGCGACAAGGATGGGGCGGAGTTGGCGGCGGTACTGGCGGATACCCTGACCACGATGGCGCGGGCGCAGAACCTGTTGAAGCTGGCGGGGGCGGTGGGGGCATCGAACCCGGAGGTGGAGGTGGAACTGCTGACGCGGACGCCGGAAGACCGGAACTTGCGCCCCCTGCCCTTCACGCCGGTTCCGACCTTGATGCCGGACGACGAGGTGCATGTGCTGGCGAAGAACAACTCGGACGGGCCAGTGGACGTGAATGTGCTGTACATCGGGGCGGACTGGTCGATCAGCCATTGGTTCAGCGGCCGGTTGCAGCCGGGGGATGAGCTGAAGAAGGGGCTGTTCAAGATTTCGGCGGACGTGCTGGGGCAGGAGCGGATGCTGGTGGTGGTGACCCCGGCCCGGCCGCAAAGCCCGGTGGAGGACCTGAGCTATCTGGCGCAGGATGCGCTGGATTCGACGCGGTCGGTGGGCGGGTCGGCGTTCGACGCGGCGCTGGCGGAGGCGGGGTTCGGGCAGACGACGCGGGGGGCGGTGGCCTTGGCCGATGAGGCGGAGGAGGGTGCGCCGGGACCTGCAATCCTGACGTTGGAATTGCGGACGGTTGCTGGGAACTAAGACGCTGATTTTGATAGGTTGCTGCGCAGCATTCGGTGCAGCATTGCTGCGGTGTCGCTGCGCAGAAGATCATGGGCGGTCGGCGGCCCAGAGGGCGGTGGCTCCGATCAGCGACGCGGCGACCCCAAGGAGCGCGACGGTTCCGTAACCGGCCAGCGTGGTGCCAAGTGCGAAGCAGGTGGCGGCGGTGGCGTCCCCCGCCAGGCGTTGCACGGCCATGAGGGAGGCCCCTGCCCCGGGCCGGTCGGCGAGGAGGTCTTGCAGGTAGGCGATGGGGACGGTGAGGGTCACGGCGCCCCCGATGGCGGCGGGCAGGACGAGGAGCCAGACGAAGGGCGTGGCGGCGAGGACAGGGAGCAGCGCCACGTGGATGCAGTAGAGGGCGGCGCCGGCAAGGATCAGGCGGGTGCGCGGGATGCCGCGGGTCACGCTGGGGATCAGGAGCATGAAGGGGACCTCCAGGCCCGCGACGAGGCCGACATAGAGGGCGACGTCCTGGGTGCCGCGGCCAATCTGAGGCACCATGACCAGCGAGATGATCGCCATGTAGACGGTGGAGGCGCTGAAGACCGCGCCCAGAGCGATGACGCGGGCGGCGATGCGGGGGTGGCCCATTTCCGACAGCGCGGCGCGGAAGGTCAGGCCGGAGGGGCGGTCGTCCCAGGGGGTGCTGCCGTCGGCGGGCCAGAGGCGGAGGACAGCGGTCAGCATCGCGGCGGTGAGGAGGAGGGCGACGGGGAAGATCAGGGTCACCTGCGCTCCGGCGGCGAAGGCGATGGACCAGAGCGGCAGGACGATGATGAAGGGCGCGGCAAAGAGGGCGCGGATCACGGCCATGATGCCGTCGCGGTCTTCGGGCGGATAGGCGGTGGCGGCGAGGCGGGCGAGCGCGAAGACCTGGCCGAAGGTGATGCTGCTGACGGGCAGCAGGACCGCAGTTGCAAGGGCGAAGACCCAGGGGCCGGGGGTGACGCTCATGAGGAAGGTGCCGAGGAGGAGGGAGGAGACGGCGGTCAGGGTGATCCGGCGGCGGTTCGCGGTCTGGTCGGCGCGGATGCCGCCGATGACGGAGGCCGAGACGGAGACAAGCGAGGAAAGCGCGAGGAGGATGGCGTAGCCGTAGTCGCCAAAGCCGAAGGTGTGGACGGCGAGGGTGGAGAAATAGGGGCCGAAGGAGCAGACCACGGCGCCTTGCAGAGCCATGACGAGGCCCGCGGCGCGCAGGGCCGGGTCGGTGAGGCAGAGGCGGATGGCGGACATGGCGCTTGGGTATCCGCTGCGGGCGGTGGCTTCAAGCGGGATGGGGGCACGACTTTTCTGCGAAAATTCGGGGCTCTCAGTCGGGGATGACCTTGCCGGGGTTCATCAGGTTCTGCGGGTCGAGCGCCTGCTTCAGGGTGCGCATCACGTCGAGCGCGACGGGGTCCTTCCGGCGTTTCATCGAAGTGAGTTTCGACAGGCCCACTCCATGTTCAGCGGAGAAGCTGCCGCCGAGGTCGGCGACGACGTCCTCGATGGCTTCCAGGACCTGGTCCTTCAGATCTTTGTTGTCTCGGGTCGGGTAGGCGGTGAAGTGGAGGTTGCCGTCGCCGAGGTGGGCCACGGTGATGGTGCGCGCTCCCGGGTCGAGGGTTTCCAGTTTGCCGATAGCGCGGGTGAGGAAAGTGTCGACCTTGTCGAGGGGGAGGCAGACGTCGGTGTCGACCTCGGGGTGAAGGCCCACGCCGATCTCGGCGGCGGCCTCGCGGCGGGCCCACATCGCGCGGCGCTGTTGTTCGCTGCGGGCGAGGATGGCGTCGGTGATGAGGCCTGACTCCATCATCTCGGCCAGGATGGTTTCAATTGTGAGGACGAGGGGGATGTCGCCGTTCTGGTCTGGCGTGGCTTCCAAAGGGACGGTGGTGGCGGCCTCGATTAGGATTGTGACCTCTGGGATGTGGTCGAAGGGAAGGCCGAGGTCGGGGCGGGCTTCACGGAGGCGCTCGGAATAGGTGCGGGGCATGAATTCGAAGGCCTCGACCCTTCCGCCGGTGGCTTCCTGCATTCGGTTGAGAAGGGTCAGCGCGTCGGGGAGCGAGCGGGCGGCGAGAGTGGCGGTGGCGTGTGCGCGGGGCGCGGGGACCAGCTTCATCACGGCGGCGGTGATGATGCCGAGGGTGCCCTCTGCTCCGATGAAAAGGTTTTTCAGATCATAGCCGGAGTTGTCCTTGTGGAGTTCCGACATAAGGTTGAGGATGCGGCCATCGGGCAGGACGACTTCAAGGCCCAGGCAGAGCCCGCGGGTGGAGCCGTAGCGGAGAACGTTGGAGCCCCCGGCGTTGGTCGAGAGGACGCCGCCCAGCATGGCGGACCCCCGCGCGCCGAACCAGAGGGGGAAGTAAAGCCCTTCCTTTTCAGCGGCTTCGTGAAGGCGGGTCAGGATGACTCCAGCCTCGGCGATGACCAATTTGGCGTCGCGCTTGAGTTCCCGGATGCGGTTCATCCGTTCGAGGGTGAGGAGGAGGCCTCCGCGCGTCATGGTGCCGCCGACAAGGCCGGTGTTGCCGGAAATGGGCACGATGGGGACGGAATGCTGCGCAGCAATCCTGACGCAGGCGGCGACTTCGGCGGTGGAGGCGGGGCGGACGACGGCCAGGGGTTGGCCCTCGTAGCGGCCCATCCAGTCGCGGGCGTACCGGGCCATGTCAAGGCCGGTGAGGACGTTTGCTGCGCCGACGACAGCTTCAAGGTCGGTCAGCATGTCAGCCCTGCGGATAGGCGATGACCGAGAGGTAGCGGGCGGGGAGTTTGACCAGGTTTTCCGGCCCGTGCGGCGAGTCGGCGTCGAAGAACAGGCTGTCGCCGGGTTTCAGCGGATAGACCGCGTCGCCGTGGCGGTAATCGACCTCGCCTTCCAGCATGTAGAGAAGTTCGAGGCCTTCGTGCTGGAAGGCCGGGAAGGTGTCGGATTCGGTGGTCAGCGTGATGATGTAGGGCTCGACCACGACGCCGGAGTTGTTCGAGCCGATATGGCCCAGAAGGTTGTACTGGTGCCCGGCCCTAGTGCCGCGGCGTTCGATTTCGACGTGTTCGCCCGCGCGGACGTGCTGCGCCTCGCGGCGTTCCTCGTAGCTGCGGAAGAAGGCGGTGACGGGGACCGAGAAGGCGTGGCTGAGGACCTGGAGCGTGGTCAGCGAGGGCGAGGTGTTGCCGTTTTCGATCTTCGACAGCATCCCGATCGACAGGCCGGTGACGTTCGCAAGGTCGGCGACGGTCATGCCCTGCTGGCGGCGGAAGTTCCGGACCTCGCGCCCGATGGCGGCTTCGAGGTTGCGCTCGGTGATCTCGCGGACCCGGTGGGGGTCCTGGTCGAAGGCAGGCTTGCCGCGCGGGAGGGATGAATTTGCGGAACCGTCAGACATGGGGAACTATCCCGGAATGAAACCATTGCGAGAGGTTTCACTACAGGAAAAATTCTGTCAAGCAAATGCTACCATGCGGAATGGGCTGCCGTTTCAAGGGCGTGGAGCAGGCTTTCGGCACTGGACCTCGGGCCGTACAGGCGGGCGGCGCCGGGGCCGTGCTTGATCAGGTAGACGCCGAGATGCTCCATGACTGTGCGGGTGGCGTAGCCGGTCGGTCTCGCTGGCCAGTCCACGTTGCACAGGCGTTCAAGGAGCGGCGCAAGGTCCTCTGCATCGAGGTCGAAGGCGACCCAGGCGTCGGTCTGTTCGGTGATGCTCCCTGCATCTTTGAAAAGGCTTTTCAGCTCATCGGCGATGAGTTCATGGGTGGCGAAGGGGGCCTCGACGAACCACATGTCCGGCGCGACCCAGAAGGCGCTGTAGGGGGTGCCGTGGTGGTGGCTGGCCGGGCCGGGCAGCGGGACCCCTGCCTTCTCGGCGGCTTTGGCGAGGTCGGCCATGCGACCCTTGCGGGCAGCAAGGGAGGCAAGGGCGACGTCGGTTCGCTCGGCGATGGTCAGGGCCTGAAGGGTGACGGTGGTCGCCTCGCGTTTGCCGAGGGCGGTGAAGGGCTGCAAGTTAGCCACGGAGGCGCACTCCTTCAGGGTCGAACATGTGGGGCGAGATGATCTCGACTTCCGTGTCGAGGCCGGCAAGCAGGTTAACGATCCGCATCCGCTGGCCGATCTTGGTGTCGCCCGCTTTCAGGTAGCCAAGCGCGATGTCGCGGCCGAGGTGGGGCGAGTAGACCTTGGACGTCAGCCAGCCGCCGTCGTTCGCCGCCACTGGGGCCGTGCCCTTTTCCAGGAAGTGGGAGCCGGCGGTCAACTTGCCGTTGGGGTCGACGGGTTTCACGCCCACCAGACGGTAGCCGGTGTCGGCGGTCATGCCTTCGCGTTGGCTAAGGACCACGCCGATGGAGTCCTTCTTCTTCGACACCATCTTGCCGAGGCCCATGTTCAGCGCGGTCGACTGGCCGTTCAGCTCGCCCCCCGCCACGTGACCCTTTTCGATCCGCATGACGCCAAGCGCCTCGGTGCCGTAGACGATGGGGTCGTACTCCGCGCCCTTGGCCAGCATCTCGCGCAAGAGCGCATCGCCGTAGCGGGTGGGGACGGCGATCTCATAGGCGAGTTCGCCGGCGAAGCTGATGCGGAAGAGCCGCGCGCGGAGGCCGCCGACGGTGATGTTGCCCGCGCCCATGTAGGGGAAGGCTGTGTCGGAGATGTCCTGGTCGACGATTTTCTCCAGCAGCTTCCGCGCGTTGGGACCCGCGACCGAGAACTGCGCCCAGGCCTCGGTGGTGGAGATGAGCTGGACGTCCATATCCGGCCAGAGGCACTGGCGGCAGTATTCGAGGTGGCGGAAGACGGTCACGGCGTTGGCCGTGGTGGTGGTCATGACGTATTCGTTTTCACCCATCCGGGCGGTGGTGCCGTCATCGAAGACGATCCCGTCCTCACGGAGCATCAGGCCATAGCGGCACTTGCCGACAGCGAGGGTGGAGAAGGTGTTGGCGTAGACGCGGTCGAGGAAGGCCCCGGCGTCGGTGCCCTGGATGTCGATCTTTCCGAGCGTGGTCACGTCGCAGATGCCGACGGATTTGCGGGTGGCCTGGACCTCACGGTCGACCGACTGCCGCCATTCGGTCTCACCGGCTTTCGGGACCCATTGGGTGCGCAGCCAATTGCCGACCTCGACAAAGATC
>JBJTSJ010000097.1:0-3167 GCA_046076605.1 Tabrizicola sp. | reverse complement strand
ATCCTGAAGGACCTCGCGGCCGATCCGCCCGATATCCTGATGCTCGGCCATTCCGGCTCGACGTCGGCCCACCCGACGTGCCTGCAGATCACCGCCGCCGTTCGCACGGCCCTGCCCCGGGTGACCATCGTCTACGGTGGCGTCTACCCCAGCTATCACTGGCAGGACATCCTGACCGAGGCCCCGCAGATCGACATCATCGTCCGCGGCGAGGGCGAGGCCACCGTGACAGCCCTGGCCGCCGCCCTTGCCACAGGAACCCCGCTCGACACCATCCCCGGCCTCGCCTTCCGCCGCGCCGGGAAACCCTTCGCCACGCCCTCTGCGCCGATGCTGCGCGACCTCGACCAGCACCGCACGGGATGGGAGCTGGTGGACCTGACCAGACACTCCTACTGGGGCGGCCTGCGCGCCGTCGTCATGCAGTTTTCCCGCGGCTGCCCGCATCCCTGCACCTATTGCGGTCAGCGCGGCTTCTGGACCCAGTGGCGGCACCGCGACCCGGTGGCCTTCGCGAAGGAGATCGCCTGGCTGCACCGGACCCATGGCGTCGAACTCATCAACCTCGCCGACGAAAACCCCACCTCGTCCCGCAAGGCGTGGGAGGCGTTCCTTCATGCGATGATCGCCGAAAATGTCCCGGTCCTGATCATCGGCTCGACCCGCGCCGATGACATCGTCCGCGACGCCGATATCCTGCATCTCTACAAACGCGCGGGCTGCCTGCGGTTTCTGCTCGGCCTCGAAGGCACCGACGAGGCCACCCTGCAGACTGTCCGAAAGGGCGGCACCCGCGCCAAGGACCGCCAGGCGATCCAGCTCCTCCGACAGCACGGGATGATCAGCCTCTGCACCTTCGCCGTGGGGTTCGAGGAAGAGACCGACGCCGACTACTGGCGGATGCTGCGCCACCTGCTGGCCTATGATCCCGACCAGGTCATGTCAGTCTTCGCCACGCCCCATCGCTGGACACCCTTCCACGGCCAAAGCACCCATCGCCGGGTGATCCGCACTGACCTGCGCTTCTGGGACTACAAGCACCAGGTGCTGGAGACCCCCCGCGTCCCGGCCTGGCGGGTGTTCCTCTGGGTCAAGCTGATCGAGGCCACCCTGCAACTGCGCCCCAAGGCGCTGCGTCGGGCCGTGATGCAGCCCGACCCCGTCCTGCGCCACGCCCAGCGCTGGTACAGCCGGATGGGCGCCCGGGTCTGGCTGCGCGAGTTTCGCGACGCGATCCTGCACCCCGCCCGCCCCGGTCCCACGGTGGGCGAGTTCTGGGGGCAGGAGCAGCTGCCGGAACAGGCCCTATCCCGGACGCCGTCAGCCCGCGCCCCCGTCGTCGCTCAGCGATAGCGCTTCGGCACCGTCTTCGCGATGTTCGACGCGATGGTCTTTGCGCTCCACCCCGTCAGCTTGCGGAGCAACGCCGCCTCCTCGGCAATCCGCTTCCGCGTCTCGGCCACATAGGTCTTGCCCTCGGCGCAGGTGATCTCGCCCTCGAATGGGTGGTTCAGGATGTAGCGGCCCTGGAAGTTTTCGCGCTCTTCGGTGACGGCGAACTTCAGGTCCTCGAAGAAGCTGGTCTTGGAATAGCGGATGTGCAGGCGGGTGACGAAGACGTTCGGCGTCGCGGCCTCGGACTTGCGCACCCAGTCCACTCCCAGCTGCCTGAACTCGGCATGGGACAAGGGATCATCGGCGCAGGGGTCGCACCAGGACATGTCCCAGGCATATTCCAGGAAGGCCCCGTCCGTCCCCGCCGCCTTGTCGAACATCGCCCGGTAGAACTGCGGAAAGACCTGGGACACGAAGATCGGCACGTTGACGTCCGAGGGGATTTCCTTGGTCATGTAGTTGGTCAGCACCGTCCTCCCCTTGCGGTTCAGCGCCAGCACGATCAGGTCCTGCGGCCCGTCGCCGTTCAGTTTGCCCAGCTGGATCGGCAGCATGAAATCCTTCGACCGGAAGGTCAGCTGCAACGGCTCCAGCTCCTGCGCTGCCCCGGCCGCATGGCGCTTGAGGTTCACCTTCGCCACGAAGAACTTCATCCCCATGCCGATATAGCCCGCCAGCGCCGCCTCGGCCCCCTCGGGAAGCTTGTAGCCCTCGCCGCGCAGAAATTCCGCCAGCCCGTCTGACTGCCGGGCCGACAGCATCTGGATGTCATAAGACCCGACCGCGAACTCCCGCTCGATCTTCACCCCTAGCGCCCGCGCACCCTCGCGGCGTTCCTTGCGGGTGGCCGCGCCCCCTTCGACCGTCACCTCTGGGATGACGGGCTCATAGACGACCTGATTGCAGGGGTCTTCCTCGAAATACTCCACCAGCCGCGGCGCGGTATACCGGTCTAGATGTGCCACCGTGGCTGAGGGAACCGTGGTGACCTGTCCCCGGTCCAGCACCTTCGGCGTCGGCACGATCATCGCGAATTCCGCCGGGTCGCCGCGATAGTCCGAGGACATGGTGATGACCGAAGTGTCGTTGACCCGCGTGTAGACCACCATCGAGGCCTTGTTGAACAGCTCCCCATCCGCCCGCGCGACGTAGAACCCGCAAAAGGCCTGGGCAGCGGGGGCGATCAGCGTCAGGGCGGCGGCTAACAAAAGGCGGGGCAGGGGGCGCATGAAGGGCTCCTATGGAATGCACAGTGACAGAAGGCTGCCCGCACCCACGCTGCTATGCAATGACAAAGCCCGAGTGTGCTTGCCCATGTCCCAAATACTCAACCTGGCCGCGGTCTCAGGTCCCCCGCGGCTTGGCCCGTAGCGTCGGCTCCGCCACCGTCGGGTCCTCGGGCCAGGGATGCCGCGGATAGGCCCCCCGCATGTCCTTCCTGACATCGGCATAGGATGTCGCCCAGAACCGTGGCAGGTCGGTCGTCACTTGCACCGGGCGCTGGGCGGGCGACAACAGCGTCACCTTCACCGGCCTCCGCGCCGCGCCCACCACGGGATGCACCGTGACCCCGAACATCTCCTGCAGCCTGACCTCGATCCCCGGCACCTCGCCCTCGTAGTCGATGGGGATCTTCCGCCCCAGCGGAGTCTCGAAGCTCCCCGGCACCAGCCGGTCCATCTCGGCCAGCCGGTCCCAGCCGATCAGGCCCTGCAACGCGGGGACCAGTTCGAATCCCCGGATATCGCCTTCCGTCCTCACGTCCGCCAGAT
>JBJTSJ010000096.1:0-4782 GCA_046076605.1 Tabrizicola sp. | reverse complement strand
CATGTCGCTGTCGACACCGAAACGACCAGCTTGGACGAGATGCGGGCCGACCTCGTCGGCATCTCGCTGACGGTCGACGCGGGCAAAGCCTGCTACATCCCGGTCGGCCACACCACCGGCGGCGGCGACTTGTTCGGGGCTACGGCCCTCGCCCCAGATCAACTGCCGCTAGACGAGGTCCTGAAGGCCCTGAAGCCTCTCTTGGAGGACCCCGCGATCCTCAAGATCGGCCAGAACATGAAATACGACTGGAAGATCTTCGCCCGGCTCGGCATCCGCATCACCCCCTTCGACGACACGCTCCTTATGAGCTACGCGATGCACGCCGGGATCCACAATCACGGCATGGACGAACTGTCCGACCGCTACCTCGGCTACCAGCCGATCTCGATCAAGACGCTCCTCGGGTCAGGCAAATCCCAGATCACCTTCGACCGCGTGGCCATCGACGACGCGGTGAAATATGCGGCCGAAGACGCCGACGTGACGCTGCGCCTCTGGCAACTCTTCAAGCCCCGCCTGCACCGCGCAAAGGTCACCACCGTCTACGAGACCCTGGAACGCCCCCTTGTCCCGGTGCTTGCCGACATGGAGATGGCGGGCATCCAGGTCGACCGCGATGTGTTGAACCGCATGTCGAACGCCTTCGCGCAAAAGCTTTTGCAGCTGGAAGAGGAAATCCAGGACATCGCGGGGGAGAAGTTCAATGTCGGCTCCCCCAAGCAGTTGGGCGAAATCCTCTTCGACCGCCTGCAGATCCCCGGCGGCGAGAAGGGCAAGACCGGGGCCTATGGCACCGGGGCCGACATCCTGGAAGACATCACCACGCTGGAGGACAGCCACCCGCAGGGCGCGAAACTGGCCGCCCGCATTCTCGACTGGCGGCAGATCGCCAAGCTGAAGTCGACCTATACCGACGCCCTGCAGACGGCGATCAACCCGGATACGGGCCGGGGTCATACGAGTTACTCCATCGCGGGCGCAAACACCGGGCGGCTTGCGTCCACCGACCCGAACCTGCAGAACATCCCCGTCCGTACCGAGGAAGGCCGCCGCATCCGTGAGGCTTTCGTGGCCCCGCCGGGTCGCATCCTCGTGTCGCTCGACTACTCCCAGATCGAGCTGCGCATCCTGGCGCACATCGCCGACATCCCCGAACTGCGGAAGGCGTTTGAAGAGGGCATCGACATCCACGCCCTGACCGCCTCCGAGATGTTCAACGTTCCCCTCGACCAGATGACCAGCGACATCCGCCGCAAGGCCAAGGCGATCAACTTCGGGGTGATCTACGGCATCTCCGGCTTCGGCCTCGCCCGCAACCTGCGCATCCCGCGCGCCGAGGCCCAAGGCTTCATCGACCGCTACTTCGAACGCTTCCCGGGCATTCGCGGCTATATGAATGATACTGTAAAGTTCGCGCAGCAAAACGGCTACGTTCAGACGCTGTTTGGTCGGAAAATCAACACTCCGGAAATCAACGCCAAGGGGCCGGGGGCGGGCTTCGCCAAACGCGCCGCGATCAACGCGCCGATCCAGGGCACCGCCGCCGACGTGATCCGCCGCGCGATGATCCGGATGCCTGCCGCGATCAGGGACCTTGACGCGAAGATGCTCCTCCAGGTCCACGACGAACTGCTGTTCGAGGTCTCGGAAGCCGACGCCGACCGCCTGATCCCCATCGCGAAGGAGGTGATGGAAGGCTCCTCCGCTCCCGCCGTATCCCTGAATGTTCACCTTGCGGTGGAAGCCGGGAAAGGCCGCAACTGGGCCGAGGCGCATTGACCGGCCCCCTCCCCTTCGCCACGCCGCAAGACTGGCGCGCTTGGCTTGAGGCGCACCATGCGATGGAAACCGAACTGACCCTGAAGCTTTACAAGAAGGCCAGCGGGATCCTCTCGATCACCTGGGAGGAAGCGGTGATCGAAGCGCTCGCCTTCGGCTGGATCGACGGCGTCAAGCGCCCCGGCGACGACACCTACTGGCTGCAACGCTTCACCCCCCGCAAACCCCGCTCGGGCTGGAGCCAGAAGAACCGCGCCCATGCCGAGAAGCTGATCGCCGAGGGCCGGATGGCCCCCGCCGGCCTCGCCCAGGTTCACGCCGCGAAAGCCGACGGCCGCTGGGAAGCAGCCTACGCCGGCGGCAAGGATGCGCAGGTCCCGCAGGACTTCCTCGACGCCCTGACCCCGGCGGCGGCCGCCACCTACCAGACCCTCAACGCGCAGAACCGCTTCGCGATCTACTACCGCCTGACCAGCGCCAAACGCCCCGAAACCCGCGCCAAGCGCATGGCCGATTTCGTCGCCATGCTGGAGCGTGGGGAAAGGCTGTACCCATGATCCACACTTGGCCCGAGCTCAAATCCCTCGCCCTGTCGCTGGACCTGCCTCAGGTGACCATCGACCATCCTTGGGGCAACGAATGCCTGAAAGCGCATGGCAAGATGTGGGCCTGGTGGTCGCCTTACGTCGATGCCGCCGTCTTCCGCTGCGACCGGGACGAACGCGAGATGCTGCTGGCGGCTGACCCGGAAACCTTCACGCTCCACCCGCATTACGAACCCCACAACCTGGTCCTCGTCCGTGCAGGGCGGATTGATGAGGGCTGGGCCAAGGCGCGCCTGACGCAGCAGTGGCGCGACGCGGCCCCGAAACGCTGGCTGAAAGAGTGGGACAATGGCCGCAGCTGACGACGCGCCCATCGTCACCGTCCGCTCCCGCGCGGACCTCCGCGTCTGGCTGGCCGAGAACCATGCCACGGCCAGGGCCGTCTGGCTGGCCACCTACCGCAAGCCCAACCCCGACTACCTGCCCCCCGAGGACCGGATCGAAGAGCTCCTCTCCTGGGGCTGGATCGACAGCACCCCCCGCGCGCTGGATGCCGAGCGGACGATGATCCTGATCGCCCCGCGCAACCCCGGCTCGGCCTGGTCGGCGGTGAACAAGGCGCTGGTCGAAAAGGCCCGCGCCAGTGGCGCAATGACCCCGGCGGGCGAGGCCAGGATCACGCAGGCGCAGGCGAACGGCATGTGGGACTTCCTGAACGACGTCGACGCCCTGATCGACCCGGCCGACCTGACCGAGGCCCTGGCAACCACCGGCACCGCCAGCTTCTGGGCCGCGCAGCCCCGGACGATCCGCCGGGGGACGCTGGAGTGGATCAAGATGGCCAAAACGCCCGAAACCCGCGCCAAACGCATCCGCGATGTCACCGACAGCGCGGCGGAAGGCCTGCGGCCCAGCCCATTCCGGCGGTGAAGGACCAAATTCCTTCAAAGGAATTTGCAAGAGTTTTCGAAAACTTTTGCGCCCCCTCAATCCCGGTCGATCCTTACCTGATAGCAATTGTTCCGCGCCGACCGGACATGGACATAGGCCACGCGGGGATCTCCGAACAAGGCCTCTGCCCGCGCCGGGATCGCCTGGGTCACCACCACGTCTCCGGTGCCATAGACGATCCGGTCATCCGTCCCGTAGCCCCGGACGATATATTCGGGCGAGGCAAGAACCTCGGGCCGCGCCTCGCCCCCGCCGGCCTCGCATGCCTCGGCACAGAGGAAGATCGGCCCGAGTTCGGCATAGGGTTGCGGCGCGGGGAAGGGCCGATGGGCGAGGACCAGCATCTCTGCCCCCTCCGGAATCATCTTCAGGCAGTGCCGGCACGGGTTGCCGCCACCATCCGAAAGCTTCCGCTCGGGCACCTGCCCGTTCGCGTCCAGTCCTCCGGCCTGATAGGCCCGGACCACATCCGTCGGCATCGCCACGTATCGCATCGCATCCTCCGTCTTTCCCCGGAAGATGCCCTAGCTGATCCGGACCCGACGACCCGATGCTTGCGGGTTCAGTCGCTCTCAACCAGACGGCCCAGCACCCGGCCGCCCAGGATATGCAGGTGGTAATGCGGCACTTCCTGCATCCCGTGCGCCCCCGCATTGGTGATCGCCCGGAACCCGTCCGCCCCGGTCAGCCCAAGGATCGCACAGACCTTGGCCACAGTGCGGTGGAAATCGACCAGCTCTTCCGCGGAAGCTTCGGCGGCGAAATGGTCAAAGCTGACATAGGCCCCTTTCGGCACCGCCAGGACGTGGACCGGCGCCTGCGGGTGGATGTCGTGGAATACCAGCGTGTGCGGCGTGTCCATCACCGTCTTGTTCGGGATCTCGCCCCTCAGGATACGGGCGAAGATGTTGGTCGGGTCATAGGTCCAGGGCATGTCAGTCAATCCACGAATAGATAATCGGTTGCAGCAATCTCGCGCGCCGCGTCGACCGGGATTTCCAGGAACTCGGCCAGCGCCGCAGCATTCTCGTCGACGCTGGCACCTTGCCGCATCCGGAAATGCGCCGCCAGATCAAGATCGCGCAGCCGGTCGCTTTCGAACTTCACGTCGTAGCGGATCGTCGGCAACAGCTGATCCATCGCCGTCAGCGGGGTGTGTGGCCCGGCCAGCCCAACGCGGCGGGCATGGCCCACAAGGTAGTCGTCGGTGAACTCGCAGTCGATTTCCAGCAGCCGCAGATGCGATTTGTCATTGCCGAAATCCTGGATCAGCTCGACGCTGCCCGGATCGACGCAGACCACCAGCCGATCGGTCTGCCATTGGTCGAACAGCATCCGCACCAGCGCCCGGCGGTGCCGCATCCGCTTGTCCAGCCGGGATTCGATGCCACCCAGGTCCGGCAGCGCCGTCGCCTCTTCGTTGAACAGATAGTCGACCGCCGGCACCGACGTGAGCCGACGCACCCGTTCCACCAGACGCTTGGCAACATGCCACTTCTTGCAG
>JBJTSJ010000095.1:0-5877 GCA_046076605.1 Tabrizicola sp. | reverse complement strand
CTTGGCCTCGGCCCGGGTCATCTTCTCCAGCGTGCCGGTGAAGACCACGGTCTTGCCCGCGACCGGACTGTCGACCTGCCCCCGCGCCGCGACGGGCTGGATCGCCAGCTGGGCCGCCAGCTCGTCGATCGCCGCGCGTTCGGCCGGGTTCTGGAACGCGTCGACCAGGCTTTGCGCCATGACCTCGCCCACCCCGTTGATCGAGTTGAGTTCGGCCCATTCCGCCGTGCCCGGGGTCGCGCGGGTGATCGCCGTCTCGAAGGCCTCCCACGTGCTGTAGTGCCGTGCGAGGAGGCCTGCCGCGACCTCACCCACGTGGCGGATGCCAAATGCAAAGATCAGCCGGTCCAGCGGAATGGTCCGCCGCACCTCGATGGCGGCGAAAAGCTTGGCAGCAGAGACCTCGCCGAAACCGTCGCGATTCTTCAGCTTTTGCAAGGGGTTGGCCGCGTCCCTTGCGGCAAGGGTGAAGATGTCGGCCGGGGTCTTCACCGGCAGGGTCGGGTCCTTGAAGAACATCTCCACCTGCTTGGCGCCCAGCCCCTCGATGTCGAAGGCCGCGCGCGAGACGAAGTGTTTCAACCGCTCTACCGCCTGGGCCGGACAGATCAGGCCCCCGGTGCAGCGGCGGACGGAGTCGCCTTCCTCGCGATGCGCCGGGCTTCCGCATTCGGGGCATTCCGTCGGGAAAACATAGGGTTGCGAGTCGTCCTTGCGGCGGGTCAGGTCAACATCGGCCACCTTGGGGATCACGTCAGCGGCGCGGTAGACCTGCACCCAGTCGCCGATGCGGATGTCCTTGCCACCCCGGATCTCCTGCCCGCGGCTGTCGCGCCCGGCGATGTAATCCTCGTTGTGGAGCGTGGCGTTCGAAACCACGACCCCGCCCACCGTGACCGGCTTCAACCGCGCGACCGGCGAGAGCGCCCCGGTGCGGCCGACCTGGATGTCGATGCCCAGAAGCTCGGTCCAGGCCAGTTCGGCCGGGAATTTGTGCGCGATAGCCCAGCGGGGGGTGGAGGAGCGGAAGCCAAGCCGCGCCTGCAGGGCCAGGTCGTTCACCTTGTAGACCACGCCGTCGATGTCATAGCCCAGCGTTGCGCGCATCGCCTCGATCCGGCGGTAATGGGCCAGCATCTCCTCGGGGCCAGAGCAGAAGACCGTCAGCGGATTGGTCTGGAACCCCAGCACCGCCAGGCGGGCGATGGCGTCGAACTGGGTGGCGGCCAGCGGTTCGGAATGGTCGCCCCAGGCATAGGCGAAGAAACGCAAGGGCCGGGCAGCGGTGATCTTCGCATCCAGCTGGCGCAGCGACCCCGCCGCCGCGTTGCGCGGGTTGGCGAAGGTCTTGTCGCCCGCAGCGGCCTGGCGCTCGTTCAGCGCGGCAAAATCGGCGTGGGACATGTAGACCTCGCCCCGCACCTCCAGCACCTGCGGCGTCCCGGTCAATTGCTGTGGAAGGTCGGAAATCGTGCGCGCGTTCTGCGTCACATCCTCGCCCACCTCGCCATCGCCCCGGGTCGCAGCCTGGATCAGAACGCCGTTTTCATAACGCAGCGACAGCGACAGCCCGTCGATCTTCGGCTCGGCGGTGTAACTAACATCACCGGTGAAGCCCAGGAACCGGCGGACGCGGTCGTCGAACTCGGCCACCTCTTCCGCCGCGAAGGCATTCTCCAGGGACAGCATCCGCACCCGATGCGCGACTTTCCCGAAGCCGTCGGCCACGGCCGCCCCCACCAGGTCCGACGGCGAATCCGCCCGTTTCAGCCCGGGAAACCGCGCCTCGATTGCCAGATTTCGCCGTTTCAGCGCGTCATACTCGGCATCCGAGATCTCGGGCGCGTCCAGCGTGTGATAGGCGGTGTTCGCCGCAGCAAGGGCCTCGGCCAGACGGGCGAGTTCTGCCCTTGCTTCGGCCTCTGTCAGTGCCTCGACCGCCTTCTCTGTCATCCCCGCCCCCTGACCGATCCGGCAAAAGGTTAGGCGGCGGGGCCGTGAAGGTAAAGATCAGGCACTGGCCGCAAGCTTGGCCTGGGCGCCCGAGGGATCGCGCAGCACATAGCCGCGACCCCAGACGGTTTCGATGTAGTTGTCGCCGCCCGTCGCCTCGGCCAGTTTCTTGCGCAGCTTGCAGATAAACACGTCGATGATCTTCAGCTCGGGCTCATCCATCCCGCCGTAGAGATGGTTCAGGAACATCTCCTTGGTCAGCGTGGTGCCCTTGCGCAAGGACAGAAGCTCCAACATCTGGTATTCCTTGCCGGTCAGATGCACCGCCTTGCCTTCGACATCGACGGTCTTCGCGTCAAGGTTGACCGACACGCGCCCGGTCTTGATGACCGACTGGCTGTGGCCCTTGGACCGGCGGATGATCGCATGGATCCGGGCGACCAGTTCTTCACGGTGGAAGGGCTTGGTCAGGTAGTCATCCGCCCCGAAACCAAAGCCTTTCAGCTTGCTTTCGGTGTCATCGGCGCCCGACAGGATCAGGATCGGGGTTTCCACCCGCGCCTGGCGGACCTGACGCAGCACTTCATGCCCGCTCATGTCCGGCAGGTTGAGATCCAGAAGGATCAGGTCGTAGTCATACAGCTTTGCCAGATCGATCCCGTCTTCGCCCATGTCGGTGCAGTAGACGTTCAGATTGGCATGGGTCAGCATCATTTCGATGCTGCGCGAGGTCGTTGGGTCGTCCTCTACAAGCAGAATACGCATTATTCAAAAGCTCCGCTCCGGTGTCATCGTTAACGATTTTGCCGGTCAATGGTTAACCGACCGTTACTATGCCAGAGGGAGAATCCGAATCCATCTAAAGTTGTCTGTATTTGCGGATAGCTGTGACTTTCAGGCCATCCTCACCATGCTTCAGCGCAGCCGAGCGCCACAGGCCGAACTCTTCCTCGGACAGGGCGTAGCGCTCCAGCGCCTCTTTCTCGGAAATCAGGCCATAGACCACGGCCTTGACCACGACGACCTTGCGGCTGGCGACCCATCTCCGGGTATCGGCAGGCGGCAGATCGGCCCGGGTCAGGATGCTGCCATCCGGCAGGGTCACCTGCCTTGGTCCGTCAACTTTCTTGAGAAACATCACGGTTCCCTCGCTCATTTCGGACAGAATGACGGAACAGGCTTAATCAATCCTGAAACTGGGGATTGAGAGTGCACAGCATTTTCATATATTCCCCATCACTCCCGTAGTCCGGACAATCCCGATGCCCCGCGACCTCGCGCTCAACTCCCTCGGACTGCCGAAGCCCCCGTCCGAGACGCGGGTCGTCGTCGCCATGTCGGGCGGCGTCGACAGTTCCGTCGTGGCCGCGATGCTGGCCGAGGAAGGCTATGACGTCGTCGGCGTCACGCTGCAGCTGTACGACCACGGGGCCGCGCTGGCCAAGAAAGGCGCTTGCTGCGCGGGCCGCGACATCCATGATGCCCGCCGGGTGGCCGAAACGATGGGCTTTCCGCATTATGTGCTGGACTACGAGAACACCTTCCGCGAGGCGGTGATCGAAGAGTTCGCCGACGCCTACCTGGCCGGTGCGACCCCCGTCCCCTGCATCCGCTGCAACGAACGCGTGAAGTTCAAGGACCTTCTGGCCACCGCCAAGGACCTTGAAGCCGATTGCATGGCCACCGGCCACTACATCCAGCGAAAACTGGGCGACCACGGGCCGGAACTGCACCAGGCCGCCGATCCCGCGCGGGACCAAAGCTATTTCCTGTTCTCGACCACGCCGGACCAACTCGACTACCTGCGTTTCCCCCTGGGGCACCTCGCCTCCAAGGCCGAAACCCGCGCGCTTGCCGCGAAGTATGGCCTGCCGGTGGCCGACAAGCCCGACAGCCAGGACATCTGCTTTGTCCCGAACGGCAACTACGCGGCCGTGATCGAAAAGCTGCGCCCCGGTGCCGCGGACCCTGGTGAAATCGTGGACCTCGACGGCAATATCCTCGGCGACCACCGGGGCGTGATCCACTACACCATCGGCCAGCGCAAGGGCCTGGGCATCGGCGGCCTGGGCGAACCGCTTTATGTGGTAAAGCTCGACCCCGCCGCACGGCGCGTGATCGTGGGCCCCAAGGCGGCGCTCTCGACCCGGATCATCCCGGTACGCGAGATCAACTGGCTGGGCGACGCCCCCTTCGCTTCGCGGCCCGAATGGCACCTGAAGGTCAAGGTCCGCTCCACCCGCCCCCCGCGTGAGGCGATCATCCGCCCGACCGGCCCGACCACCGCCAAGATAGAGCTTCTGTCCCCCGAAGACGGCGTCAGCACCGGGCAGGCCTGCGTCTTCTACGCCCCCGAAGGCGGCCGCATCCATGGTGGCGGCTGGATCTGGAAAGGACCTGCGTCTTGAAATCTCTGGCTCTCGTGGCGCTTCTGGCGCTGCCGCTGCCCGCCCTTGCCGAAACGCGCGAGGAGCGTGTGGCGGCCGCGCAGGAATATGTCGACCTTGCCCTGCAGGGCTTCGACATGACCGCAGTGATCGAAAACATGTACCAGCCGATCCTGCAGCAGGTTGCCGCGGGCGGGGCGACGCTGACCGAGGATCAGGTGGCGAAGATCCGGCAGCTGTACCTCGATACGTTCACCGAGCCGATGACCACCCTGATGCGCGATCAGTCGCAGATCATGGCCGACATGATGACGTTGGGCGAGATCACGGCGCTGCGGGATTTCTATGCCACGCCCGAAGGCCGGTCGGTGATGGCGAAACTGCCGCAACTGACCGCAGCCCAGCAGCCGGGGGTGATGGCGCTGATCAACGACAAGATGACCGGGCTGATGCCGCAGGTCCTGGCCATCGTCAACGGCGAAGCGCCCCCAACACCGACCGCGCAGCCCTGAGGCCAGGGGGGTCTCCCCCCAGCCCCAGCCGCGCCATCGTCAAGTCCATGGCTGCCTTCTGGGTCGACGGGTCTGCCAGCACGGCCTCCAGCGCCGGCGCGATCTTGTCCGCCCAGCAGTCAGGCCCGATGAACTCCGGCACCACCCGCGTCTCGCTGACCAGGTTCACCAGCGTCACTGTGTCGATCAGCGCCGCGCGGCGCATCAGCCACAGGGTAGCCGGGTGCATGTCATAGGCGATGACCATGGGGCAGGCATTGGCCGCCAGTTCCAGCGACACCGTCCCCGAGGCCGCCAGCGCTACATCCGCCGCGGCAAAGACCCCACGCTTCGCCCCCGGGTCCTCGACGATCTGCGGGGTGACCGCCCAGTTGGCCGTCAGCTCTCGCACCAGACCCGCCACGCCACGCACGGTCGGCAGCGCCACGCGCAGGTCCGGGTGCCGCACTTTCAGCTGGCTCACGACCTCGCCGAAGACCGGAGCCAGCCGGGTGACCTCCCCCCGGCGCGACCCAGGCAGCGCCAGGAGGAGCGGCCCCGGCCCCGCAAAGGCCGCCGTCGTGGTCTCCGTCGCCAGAGGTTCGGCCACCACCGGATGCCCGACAAAATCGCAGGTCATCCCCGCAGCCGACATGTAGGGCGGCTCGAAGGGCAACAGCGCCAGCACATGGTCGATGACCCGCGCCATCTTCGCCGCCCGCCCAGGCCGCCAGGCCCAGACCGATGGCGCGACGTAGTGGATCGTGCGCATTTCTGGCCTGGCCGCCTTCACCAGCGCCGCCACCCGCAGGCAGAAATCCGGCGAGTCGATAGTCACCAGCGCCCCTGCGCCCGAGGCCAGTGCGGCCTCGGCTGCCTCGCGGATCCGGCGCTTCAGATGGAAGTACTTCGGCAGGACCTCGGCGATGCCCATCACCGAAAGCTCTTCCATCGGGAACAGGCTTTCCATTCCCTCGGCTTGCATGAGCGGCCCACCGACGCCTGCAAACTCCACCGGCCCCAGTGACTGCAGCCCAGCCATCAGC
>JBJTSJ010000094.1:0-4129 GCA_046076605.1 Tabrizicola sp. | reverse complement strand
TCCAGTTCGGCCAGCCGCAGCAAGCAGAATACGGGGTGGACCTGTCGTCTGAAGAGGCAGCGATCCGGTCTCAGCTTGGGGCCAACGGGGTAATCGTCAAGTATTTCAGGTCCAACGGCTGGAAGCCGGGCATGTCGGAGTTTGACGCCTATTCCATCGTAAACGCTGGCGCACCGGGCCGATACAACGCATCTGACGCGAACAACGGCGGCGCGCCAGGAACGGTTGCGGACAAGGTAAACAAGCAATTCGGACCGCATCGAGAAAAGGCTGCGGCTCTTCTTGGCGGCGAGTTCGCCCCGCAATCCGGCATGGAAGCGTACGGACCTGGCCGCGTGGACCGCAACCCCGCGCGGCTGGCATGGGCCTATGCCAATGGCCTGATGACGCCAGAGGACATGGCGCTTTACGAGCGCGGCATGGAGGAAGGCGCTTTCCCAAAGGCGCAGAAACCCGAACCGAAAGAAATGCCCGACCCGTTGATGATCTACGCAGCAACGGCCATGCGGCCCCGCACGCCTTTCATGCCCGTGGCGCTTGATCTTTCGCCCATTCAAAACGCAACCCCTCTGCGCCCGTTCGGGAGGACCTGATGCCCGCTAGGGTCAGGACTCGTTCTTGTTTCATAGCCAGAACATTACGATTGCGGCGAGCGCGACGGCGGAGAGGAAGACCTTCGGGCATCTGTCGTAGCGCGTTGCGACGCGCCGCCAGTCCTTGAGGCGCCCGAACATGATCTCGATCCTGTTGCGTCGTTTGTAGCGGCGCTTGTCGTGCTTGATCGGCTTGCCGCGAGACTTCCTGCCCGGGATGCAGGGCTTTATCCCTTTGTCTTTCAACGCATCTCTGAACCAATCGGCATCATAGCCCCGGTCGGCCAGCAGCCATTCCGCCGAGGGCAGGCTACCCAGCAGGGCGGCTGCACCCGTGTAGTCGCTGACCTGGCCTGCGGTCATATAGAAGCGGATCGGGCGACCTTCCGCGTCGGTGACGGCATGCAGTTTTGTGTTCATGCCGCCTTTTGTCCGGCCGATCAGGCGGCCTCTCTGATCGTCGTGCCCCCCTTTTTCGACCGCAGGCTGGTCGCTGTGCGGTGTGCCTTCAGGTAGGTCGCGTCGATCATCACCGTCTTCGGAACCGTCGCCTTCGAGGCCAGTCCCTCCATCATCCGGGCGAAGACACCTTTGTCGCCCCATCGTTTCCAACGATTGTAGAGGGTCTTCGGCGGGCCATATTCCTTCGGTGCGTCGCACCACCGCAAGCCATTGCGATTGATGAAGATAATGCCGCTCAGCACGCGCCGGTCATCGACGCGGGGCTTGCCATGGCTCTTGGGAAAGAACGGTTCCAGACGCGCCATCTGCGCGTCCGTCAGCCAGAAAAGGTTGCTCATTGATCGGTCTCCTTGCGGAGGCTGAATCATGCCGCAAGCGCAACTTCAATGGGTCCTGACCCTAGACTACCATCGATCCGCCGTTTTCATCGCCAATGCTCTCTGACGCAAAACGGACCCGCGGTCAGATTGGCATCTGGAAGAGTGTGACGCCAAGAAAGACACATGCCTACCGAAATCAGTAAGCGTAGCCTGACCCCCACCTTCCGAGCTTTGTCTGATCGGCTCATTTGAGCGTTGTGATGATCAGGACGGAGTTTCTCCATGGAGGCTACATTGGAGGTTCTCCCGGTCGGCGGTCGGGGTCGCCGGAACCGGAAGTGGCCGGATGATTTGAAGGCGCGGATCGTGGCGGAGACACTGCTGCCGGGGGTGACCGTGAACACCGTTGCGCTGCGGCACGGTGTGCCGGCGAACCATGTGTCCTCGTGGCGGACACTGGCGCGCAAAGGGCGGCTGGTGCTGCCGGCGCCGGAGGATCCGGTGGAATTCGCGGCGCTGATGGTCGGCCCGGTTGGTGAGGCCGCGGGTGGAGACGCGTCCACGGCGGACCGGCCCGAGATTGTAGCGGGCGCGGTGGTGATCCGTCTGGAAGCGGGCGCTACCCCTGACCGGATTGCCTCGGTCGTGCGTGCCCTGGCTGCCAGCCCATGATGTTCCCGTCCAGCCGGGTGCGGATCATGGTCGCGACCAGGCCCATCGACTTCCGCAAAGGTCATGACGGGTTGGCGGCGCTGGTGTCATCCCAACTGCGTAAGGATCCGTTTACCGGCACGGTATTTGTGTTCCGCTCGCGTAAGGCAGACAGGCTGAAGCTGCTCTTCTGGGACGGCACTGGCTTGGTGATGGCCTACAAGCGGCTGGAGGAGGCGACCTTCACCTGGCCCGCGATCAAGGACGGGGTGATGGCGCTGAACCATGCCCAGTTCGAGGCGCTGTTTGCGGGGCTCGACTGGCGCAAGGTAAAGGCGTTGGAGGCGCGCCCGCCAGCTGCGGCAGAGTGAATCAACCGCTTGGTTTTGCGTGTTTTTGCGGGGGTTTTATGGTAGCGCCAGCCCATGCAGGCCGCCCCCGAAATCGACCTTTCCGCCATCCCTGCCGCGCAGCGCGCGGCGGTGCTGGCGTTGATGGAAACGGTGGCGGCGCTGACGGAAATCACCCGTCGGCAAGAGCATCTGATTGCCGAACTGAACCACGCCCTGCATGGCAAGCGGTCGGAAAAGCTGTCTGAAGATGAACGTCAGCTGGCATTCGAGGATCTGTCCATCGCGCTGGCCGAGGTCAAGGCGGAGAAGGAAACGCGTGCCGCCAAAACAGACCATGGGGCGGCCAAGCCCGCGCCAAAGCGCACCATCGGCAACCTGCCCGCTGCGTTGCCGCGTATCGAAGAGGTCATCGAGCCCGCCAGCCTGATCTGCCCCTGTGGCTGCGGCGTCATGCACAAGATCGGCGAAGACCGCTCGGAACGGCTGGACATCGTCCCGGCCCAGTTGCGCGTCATCGTCACCGTGCGCCCGAAATATGCCTGCCGGACCTGCACCGATGGCGTGACCCAGGCCCCAGCGCCCGCCCACCTGATCATGGGCGGCCTGCCGACCGAGGCGACGCTCGCCCATGTGCTGGTCAGCAAGTATGCAGACCACCTGCCACTATACCGTCAAAGCCAGATCCTGGCGCGGGCGGGTCTTGATCTGCACCGCGCCGTGCTCGCCGACTGGGTCGGCAAGACCGCGTTCCACCTGAAGCCCGTCGTCGACCGGATGGGCGAGCATCTGAAACGGTCAGGCAAGCTGTTCATGGATGAGACGACAGCCCCGGTGCTGGATCCGGGGCGCGGCGTGACAAAGACCGGATACCTCTGGGCGCTGGCCCGCGATGACCGACCTTGGGGCGGCGAGGACCCGCCCGGAGTGGTCTACTTCTATGCCCCAGGCCGCGCGGGCGAGAATGCCGAAACCTTCCTCACCGGCTTCGACGGCATCCTGCAGATCGACGGCTATACGGGCTATAACCGCCTGACCAAACCGTCCCGCAAGGGTGGCGCGCCCCTTCGGGTGGCGCATTGCTGGGCGCATGCACGGCGCAAACTGAAAGAGGTCTTCGACCGCGACGGATCAGAGATCGCCGCCGAGGGCCTGCGCCGCATCGCCGAGTTCTACACCGTCGAGGCCGACATCCGCGGCGTCTCGCCCGGCCAGCGCCTCTCGGCCCGGCAGGCCCGCACCGCGCCGCTGGTGGCTGCCTTCGGCGACTGGCTTCAGGCGCAGCGCCGCAAGATCTCCGCGAAATCCCGGCTGGGCGAAAAGCTCACCTACATCCACAACCACTGGGACGGGCTGCAAACCTTCCTGCAGGACGGCCGCGTCGAGATCGACTCCAACAGGGTCGAAAACCTGATCCGCCCCATCGCCCTCAATCGCAAGAACGCACTCTTCGCCGGCCACGACGAGGGCGGCATCGCCTGGGGCCGCATCGCCTCGCTGATCGAAACCTGCAAGATCAATGGCATCGAGCCCTTTGCCTATGTCAAGGCCACCCTGACCGCGCTCGCCAACGGCCACCCGCAAAGCCGCCTCGACGAACTGCTGCCGTGGAACTTCACGCCGTCAAGCTAACGCGACCGCGATGTCCAGCGACCGCTTACCCCTCTCCTAAGCTTCGACAGTATTTGGATTGGGCGCGAACGCAGGCTGGCTGTGTTGTTCGTGAAGGTGACCTGCCACGGGATTTTTCCTC
>JBJTSJ010000093.1:0-6014 GCA_046076605.1 Tabrizicola sp. | reverse complement strand
CAGGGATGACCCGCCGCGACCATCCCGGCCAGGAACTCCCGCCGCCAGGCAAGCGTCGCCTGCCACAGCGTCCAGCCGATGTGATCCGGGACCATGCGCCTCTCCGCGTGAAAATATCGTCAAGTGACTTGACAATACCGGGCGGACCGGCGAATAGTCAAGTTGCTAGACCAATTGTGGTTGATTGCCAGACGCCCCGCAACCCCGTTGCAGGGCCATGAAAGGATATTGCGATGACCGTACTTGAAAAATCCGTGCTGGACGTGCTGTTGCCCGGCTTCACGCATCATGTGGATATCGGCAAAGGCACCGATGCGACGATCAGCTATGGCGCGAGCGGGTTGGCGCAGATGGTGCTGCCGGGCCAGCCGCCGATGAATGGCGAATGGAAGCCCCTGCCCGATGGCTATCACGTCGCCTGGTCCGGCGGGCCGGAAGGCGCGTGGAAAATCACGCATGATGTGGGGCGGCTGACTTACATTGACCCCACGGGCCGCGAGGCCGGGACGGTGATGCGGATCGAGCCGATCCAGGTCTGGGCCTGATCGCAGCGGGCGGGGCCGCGAAGGCCCTGCCCGTCACGCCGCGCGCGCGAAACGGCGGTCCGGCACCACCCAGATCAGCGCCACGGCGAGGATCAGCGCCAGCGACACCCAGACGTTCACATAGGCCATCGGGATCGAGGCCAGGTAGGCCGCAAGCGAGATCTTTCCCCTGGCGTCCGACCCAAGCGCCTTGGCAAAGTCCGAGTCCTTCCCGTGTTCGGCGATCAGCGCCAGCGCCAGCAAGGTGTAGCTGACCCCGCACATCAGAAGGTCGAAACCGTAAAGCGCCACCGGCATCGGCTCAAACCCGCTTTCCTCCATGAACCCGGTGGAGAACGGCAGGAGCGACAGCCAGAACAGAAGATGCAGGTTGGCCCACAGGACCCAGCCGCCCACATGCTTGACCGAGTGGAACATGTGGTGGTGGTTGTTCCAGTAGATGCCGACGTTCAGGAACGACAGGACATAGGCCATGAACACCGGGAGAAGGTGCGTCAGCGCTTCGATGTTGGCTTCATGCGGGACCTTCAACTCCAGCACCATGATGGTGATGATGATGGCGATCACGCCGTCCGAGAAGGCCTCGATCCGCCCCTTGGTCATTGCTTGCCCCCCTGTCCGGCTTTTGCCGTCAGGCTAGGCGATGGGCCGGGGAAAGCAAGCGGCGGTGTTCAGGCGGAATGCGCGCCGTCGGACAGGGCCTTGACGCGGGCCAGCACCTCCGGAACCGGGACGCCCGCGCCGATGTCCTTGACGATGGCGGACCCCACGACGCAGCCATCCGCGACGGAGGCGATGGTCCGCGCGGCCTCGGGCGTGTTGATCCCGAAGCCCACGATGATCGGCAGGTCGGTGGAACGCTTGATCCGCGCGACCTCGGGCCCCACGTCGGTCGCCTGCGCCGCGGCGGCGCCGGTGATCCCGGTGATCGAGACGTAGTAGACGAAGCCACTGGTGTTCTGCAGCACCTTCGGCAAGCGCTTGTCATCGGTCGTGGGGGTGGCAAGGCGAATGAAGTTCAGCCCGGCCTTCTGGGCAGGGATGCACAGTTCGTCATCTTCCTCGGGCGGCAGGTCGACGACGATCAGGCCGTCGATCCCGGCCTCCTTCGCGTCGGTCAGGAACCGGTCGACCCCGCGCGAATAGATAGGGTTGTAGTAGCCCATGAGGACGATGGGGGTGGCGTTGTCGCCCTTGCGGAAGGCGCGGACCATGGCCAGCACCTTGTCCATCGTCATGCCGCCTTCCAGCGCACGCTGGCCAGCCGCCTGGATCGTCGGGCCATCGGCCATCGGGTCGGTGAAGGGCATGCCCAGTTCGATCACGTCGACACCTGCGGCGGGCAAGCCCTGCATCACTGCCAGCGAAGTCGCCTCATCCGGGTCACCGCCCATGATATAGGCGACGAAGGCCTTTTTGCCCTGCGCGCGCAGGCGGGCGAAGGTATCGTCGATCCGTGTCATGGTGGTCCCCCTTGTCTCAAGCCCGGATGTGCCACGGGCACACCCGGGAAATCAATGGGGGAAAGCCCCTTATTCAGGCGAGTCGCCCGAGGTCACTCCCGGATCGATTCCAGGTACATGGCCAGGGACAGGATCCGTCCCCTCACCTCGATCACCGAGCCATAGTCGGTGCCTGCCGTGACCGAGCTTGCCGAGTAGAGGCTGCCGAAGATCGGCATCGGCCCGCCATGCGCCCCCAATCCGCTGCGCCCGTCAATGATGTGGACGACGTCCAGCATAGGGAACACCCCGTCATGCGCCGCGGACAAGCCGGTCAGGGCCGGGGGCTGGATGCTGAGCAGATCGGTCAGCTCCCCTCCCCCCTTGCCGGTGGCACCATGGCAGCCTGAACAGGACTCCTGATAGAGCCGCGCGCCGACATCCACTTCTTCAGCGAAGGCGGGTGATTGAACGACAAGCGCGGCAAGCACGGCAGGAAACATACGCATCCACATGGTCGGTTCTCCTCCAGTTCGATCAGGGCGGGACATCCGCCGCGATCGGAAGGAAGTCTGGGCGGAACGCATCCGGGCGCCATGACACAAGTCATTTCTTGATCTATGCATGTGACTATATTTGCGACGCCATCGGGGCTGATGGGCCGTGACCCGCGAAAGCTTGATCCCGGAGCGCCCTGCCCGTATTAGGCCCCCTGTCGCCAATGGAGGGTCGCATGGGTTTCAAGATGGGCATCGTCGGGCTGCCGAACGTGGGCAAGTCCACCCTCTTCAACGCGCTGACCCGCACGGCGGCGGCGCAGGCGGCGAACTTTCCGTTCTGCACCATTGAACCCAACGTGGGCGAGGTTTCGGTACCGGATGCCCGGCTGGAAAAGCTGGCGGCCATCGCCGGGTCGAAGCAGATCATCCCGACGCGGATGACCTTCGTCGACATCGCTGGCCTTGTGCGCGGGGCGTCGAAGGGGGAAGGCCTCGGGAACCAGTTCCTGGCCAACATCCGCGAATGCGACGCCATCGCCCATGTCCTGCGCTGCTTCGAGGACGGGGACATCACCCATGTGGAGGGCCGGATCGACCCGGTCGCGGATGCCGAGACCATCGAGACCGAGCTGATGCTGGCCGACATGGAGTCGATCGAGCGGCGCTTGGTGGCCTTGGGCAAGAAGCTGCGCGGCGGGGATCAAGACACGCTGGATCAGGACCGCCTGCTGCGCGCGGCGCTGGCCGTCCTGAACGAGGGCAAGCCCGCGCGGACGGTGCAGGTGGCGGCGGATGACCGCAAGCAGTGGCGTATGCTGCAGCTTCTGACGGCGAAGCCGGTCCTGTACGTCTGCAACGTCGAGGAGTCTTCGGCGGCTTCCGGCAACTCGCAATCGGCCCGGGTGGCAGAGATGGCGGCCAAGCAGGGCGCGGCGTCGGTGGTGATCTCGGCCCGGATCGAGGAAGAGCTGGCGCAGCTGCCCGAGGATGAGGCAGTGATGTTCCTGGAGGAGATGGGGCTGCACGAGGCGGGGCTGGATCGCCTCATCAAGGCGGGCTACGCGCTTCTGGGGCTGCAGACCTACCTTACAGTCGGCCCGAAAGAGGCGCGGGCCTGGACGATCACCAAGGGGACCCTGGCTCCGCAGGCGGCGGGGGTGATCCACGGGGACTTCGAGAAGGGGTTCATCCGGGCCGAAACCGTGGCCTACGAAGACTACATCGCCGGGAACGGCGAGGCGGGGGCCAAGGAAGCGGGCAAGTTCCGGGTGGAGGGCAAGACCTACGAGGTCAAGGACGGGGACGTGCTGCACTTCCTGTTCAATGGCTGACCTGTCCACGGTGGACAAGAAATCGGCCCCTTTGATTTCAAAGGGTTGCGCGCGGTCGTTAGGGGTTTGTTAGGGGTATGAGGGAGTCGGGGCAGGCCCCGACCTACTCTTCCGGCGGGATTCGGTCGTGTCCGGCGGCGGCGGACAAGAGGTCGAACATGCCTTCGACGGTCAGCCGGTCGCCTTCGCATTTGAAGGCCATGCCATTGGCGCCGGTCGCGGGGCCGGGGTAGTCGCTGGGCATTACCTGCTCGACCGGGCCCAAGCGCATCACCATCGACTGGGTCATCGAGTGATCGAGGAACTCCAGCCGCGCGGCGCCCGGCTTGACCACCCGCCAGGCGAATTCGGTGGAGCCATCGCGGGTCTGTTCGACCATCATCTTGTTGCCTTGCATCGTCGCGGTGCATTGGTTTCCGTACGCCTTGTAGGTGATCGCCCCCCGGCCATCGGGATAGAAATCCAGGGTCCACCCGCCGCCACTGTAGGAACAGGACAGCGATCCGCCCGCCATCGCAACCGCCGGACCGCCCACGCTGTTGCCTAGGTCGGAAAGGGCCTCCAGCGAGGCCTGGTCCGGTTGCCAGCCGCCGACAAGACAGCAGCCGCCGGGGCCGAGGTCGGTGGTTTCCACCGCGTAATCCGCCGTCGCGGGCCCGGTGACGCTGGTTGCATAGATCATCTGGTTCTGCTCGCCATCGCAGGTGTCGACGGTGTCCGGCACTTCGGCCCAACCAATGCCCTCTGGCGGGCGGATGCGGACAGTCAGGCCGTCGGTCGCTGGGGGAAGGGTCAGGACAAAGTGGTGGTCCTGGTCGAAGTTCGCCTTGATGCGGTCGATCCGGAAGGCGTCGGTTTCCATCGTGAAGCGGTCGCCCGGCGGAAAGGTGGTGCTGGTGCGGACGTTCGTAGGGGCCGCGACGGGATCACCGTTGGGCCAGGTGACCTGACCGTTCAGATAGGCCTCGACGAAGGTGATCCACTGGTCCGGCGCAATCGTCCCCTGCGCGATGGCCAGGGGGTCGCCGTTTCCTGCCCGTCCCAGCGCGTGGAACACGCCGAACCAAAAGACCGGGGGCACGAGGCACGGTGTCATGTCCAACACGGGTGAGCGACGCGAGCTGGCGCGGGCAGGATATTGATGCAGGGCCGCAACCGGTCAGGTTACCGGCATTTTCGAACGCATTGAGCTCGATCAAAGGTGATCTCATGGCTCCTCCGTAAGGCAAGACGATCAAAGCTTTGGCCAACTCCGCCCTCCCTTCTCGCATTCGCGCGGCTCTCAGGTCTTTTGGGGGCAAATCTGCAACTGGCACAGTCAGGTGATCGTGCCGAAACAAGGGCATGCAAAGCCATGCCCTGCTACACGTCCGTTGCGCCCTAAGGTGTTTCGATCCCCATGGACTGCGCCTGCTTCCGAGCCCGGAAAGACCTGGATGATCCGGGTCTCATTCGGAAAAGGAGGCCATCATGTCCCCAATCTTCAATCGTCATGCGCTGGACGGACTCAGCACATCAGAGCTCGAAAAGCTTCGCAGTGTGATCCGTCAACGCCTTTGCGTCGACGACCTCAGCGACCAAGATCGCATCAATCTCAAGGCGTCGCTCGACAGCATCGAAGCCGTGCTTCGCACGCGCTGTCGGGTGCCACCTTTACCACGAGGTCCCGTCCCGTCACCTTAGACGGGGCCTCTTGTCTTCGCGCCCGCTGCCGAGCGGGTGCGAATTTTTCTGACCATCGAAGAGCCTGTCGTGTACCTCGACCAACAGGCAACGCTTAGCCCTAAAGGTCGCTTCTGCTTTCACGCAGTTGCTTTGCAAGAAGATCGATAGCCTTGGTCACCAGGGCTTCGCGGCGTTCTTCCGTTGCCTTTATTGCCTCTTCCATCAACGCGACCGGGAGTGTAGCGCCTGCACCGAAGACTGCCTGGACTTCACTCATCACGTCGCGGACAGCCCAGGCCTTCTCGCGGCCATCGAGAAACGCGTTCAGCGTGGTTTCGGCATAGTCGTGAACCGAACGCCGTGCGAAATCATCTCGATCGGTGCGAAAGGGAAGTGCCGAAACCCGTTTCTGAAAGAATGAGAACATATCAGGAACATATCGAAACGCCGCCCTGCATTCAACAACTTTGGCAGGCTCACTATTTTTCAGAATCCGGGGCGAGGCCTGACTGAAGGACCGCCGCGATGGGG
>JBJTSJ010000092.1:0-3660 GCA_046076605.1 Tabrizicola sp. | reverse complement strand
AGACCACCCGCTCGACCATCATCTTTTTGATCTCGGCAATCGCCTTGGCCGGGTTCAGCCCCTTCGGGCAGGTCTTGCGCAGTTCATGATCGTGTGGCAGCGGTACAGCTTGAACGGGTCCTCCAGCTGGTCCAGCCGCTCCCCCGTCGCCTCATCGCGGGAATCGATGATCCACCGATACGCATGCAGCAAAGCCGCCGGCCCGAGATACCGGTCCGAGTTCCACCAATACGACGGGCAGGACGTCGAGCACGACGCACACATCACGCATTCATAAAGCCCGTCCAGCTTCTTCCGGTCCTCGATCGACTGCCGCCATTCCTTGGCCGGACGGTTCGTCTTCGTCTCCAGCCACGGCATGATGCTGGCATGCTGGGCATAGAAATGCGTCAGGTCGGGGATCAGGTCCTTGATCACCGCCATATGCGGCAAGGGGTAGATGCGCACATCGCCCTTGATCTCGTCCAGCCCATAGATGCAGGCCAGCGTGTTGATCCCGTCGATGTTCATCGCACAGGACCCGCAGATGCCTTCCCGGCACGACCGGCGGAAAGTCAGCGTGGGATCAATCTCGGTCTTGATCTTGATCAGCGCGTCCAGGACCATCGGCCCGCAGGTATCCATGTCGATGAAATAGGTGTCGACCCGCGGGTTCTCGCCGTCATCGGGGCTCCAGCGGTAGATCTGGAACTTGCGGATATTCTTCCCCTCTGGCTTCGGCCAGGTCTTGCCCGTGCGGATCTTGGAATTCTTCGGCAGGGTGAACTGAACCATGGGTCAACCTTTCCTGGTCTTGGTCTTCGACGGGGTGGGGGGCGCGGGCTTGGTCAGCTCGTACAGCGTCTCGCCGCGCAAAAGGGCATAGGTGGAAACATCGGGCTCAACCGATACGAATTCGTAAAGCTCGAACCCGGATGCCCGCATGTGATCCTTCAGGTCCCGCCCGAAATAGCGGGAGTGGTCCTTCTGGCCGAAATGCAGCATCCGGTCGCGGGCCGTGGTCACGCCCGGATTCACATAGGTCGTTTCCCAGGCCTCGATCACCGGGGTCGTCACCACCAACCGCCCGCCGGGCCGCAGCACCCGGAAGCATTCCGCCAGCGCCTTGTGGTGATCGACATGCTCCAGGATCTGATGCGCGACGATCAGGTCGAAACTCGCCTCCTCCAGCTCCAGCGCCTCGATGTTCAGCTTGCGGTCGACCTTCGTCCGCATGAAATCCGCCGTGACATAGGTCCCCGCCATCCCTCGCAGGATCGGCTCGAACATCGGCTCCGGCGCGAAATGGAGGACCGACATCTCAGACCCGATCCCACCCCGCCGGTCGATCCACAGCTTGAAGAGACGATGCCGTTCCCGCGACCGGCACAAGGGACACAAGCCATCCAGCCGTGGAGGCTCGCCCACCGGAGCAAACTCGCCCTGATAGCCGCAGACCGGGCAGGTCCGGGTGAACCCCGTCACCATCATCGCCTCGTATTCCCGCAAGCGCCGCTTGCGGATGCGCTCCAGCGCGCCCTTGGCAAAGCGCACGGCCTTCGGGTCCGGCGTGGGGATCACGTCCTTGGCCATCAGCGCCAATCCAGCCGCATGTACAGGGGCCGGCTTGGCGGCTCACCCGCTTTTTGCATCACGCAGGTCTCGTAGACCGCCGACGGATCCTTGCCCAGCAGGAAGTCGGAACTCACGTTCAACTCCAGCCCCGCCGAGGTCCGCCCCCCCGATCCCGCGCCGACCGTGATCTCGCCCCGAGGCTGCTTGGCCAGCCGAGCGCGCTCAAAGCACTGCCGTTCCGCCTCAGCCAGCGAGACCGGACCGCAGGCCGCCAGCAGTGCCGGGAACAGCAGCATCCGTCCCAGACGTTTCATCCCGCCCCCCGTCATGCGCTTTTCGCCAATGCGGGCGTCTCCGGCCGGATCGTTCCCGGGGCCACCAGCTCGCGCTTGCCCATCGGCCCGCGGCCCGGGGTGAAATCCTCCAATACCTGCAACCCGTTGGACCTGACGCGCGAGGCGCGCAGATGCACCGGCCGCACCCGTTCATTCCCCAACGCGAATTTCAGGAACCGCTCGCCATGCAGTCGCTTGCCCCGCGCGCAATACTCCCCCATCCGCTCGGCCCGCCGCCCGTAGGCTGCAATCGCCGTCTCGCCCTTGGCCAGCGCAAAGCGGTCGTTGTGGCCGAACCACTGCGACCAGTCCGGCACCAGGACAAAGGACCGATGCGCGCGGGCCAGGAAGTCCAGATGCTCGGCCATGTTGTCATGGTACAGAAGATCAGGCCGCGCGAAGATCACGACATGCGGCTGGAAATGCCCGGCCAAGAGGGTCGCCCGCCGCAGCGAATGCAGCTGATGCACCAGGTTCCGAAAACTGGCGAAATTGTCCCGCCAGATATCCCCCCGCGCCTGCATCTCGGCGATCGGATAAAGGTCCAGACAAGCCCCGGGTTCCTCAGTCTCGACCGCGTCCAGGTTCAGCAGCCGATACTCCTCCGGGTCAAGCTGGCCTTCCTCCCCCGAGCGGGTATTCTGGATCGTGGTCTGGCGGAAGAAATGGCCGAACAGCCTGACCTCTTTCGCGACCGCCCGCGCCGGGTCGATCAGGTTTTCCGTGATCGACGGCAGGGTCAGCCGCAGTGCCCGGGTGATGCCAAAGAACACGACCGCGACCCGCAGGTCCGGCTTGACCCGTCCCTTCGCCCGCGCGCGATCTGGCCCCGCTGTCGCCATTCCGCTGTCAGCCGCCCGTCACAGGCGGCACGCCATTCGCCGCGAAGCAGGCTTGCGCCGCCGGGCGCACCGCGATCTGGCGGATCGTGGCCTTGGTCAAGGTCCCGGCTTCGACCCCCACATCCCGGGCCAGTTGCTCCAGCTCGTACTGGCTTGCCGCGTCCAGGATGCAGTTCGTGGCCAGCCGGGCCGGTTCCGCCGGCATGTCGATGTTCACCACCGGGAAGACCACCGAATAGGCCGTCCGCTTCAAGGCGGACCCGACCAGCTCAGCGGGGTCACAGGCGGCCAGCAACAGGCCAGAGGCAAGGGCAAGGGCCACGACGCGCATCAGAACTTCCTTTCTGCCGGCGCGATCTTCGACAAAGCGATCCCGCCCTGGGCTTCCGTGGTCAGAGGGTCGGTGTGCACCGCCCGGTAGTCAAGCGTGACCTTGTCGCCGTCGACCCAGGCCAGCGAATGCTTGCGCCAGTTGGCATCATCGCGCTGCGGATGGTCCTCATGCGCATGCGCCCCCCGGCTTTCGGTCCGGGCATGCGCGCCATAGATCGTGGCCAGCGCGTTCGGCATCAGGTTCGTCAGTTCCAGCGTCTCCATCAGGTCGCTGTTCCAGACCATCGACCGGTCTGTGACATGCAGGTCGCCCATCTTCCCCGCAATCGCTGTCATCTTCTTCTCGCCCGCCGCCAGAGTCTCCTCGGCCCGGAACACTGCCGCATCGGCCTGCATCGTGCGCTGCATCTCCAGCCGCAGTTCTGCCGTCGGCACCGCGCCCTTGGCATTCCGCAGCCCGTCAAACCGGGCCAGGGCCTTGTCGACCTCACCCTTGTTCGTCGCCGGAACACTCCCGGCATGGTCCACCACCTGCCCCGCCCGGATCGCCGCCGCACGCCCTAAGACCACCATGTCGATCAGCGACTTCCCCCCCC
>JBJTSJ010000091.1:0-4935 GCA_046076605.1 Tabrizicola sp. | reverse complement strand
CCCAAAAGCTGGCGCAAGAAGCCCACGCCCTTGATGTTGCTGTCGGTCACCCGGCGCGAGATGGCCACGACCTGACCGTTCTCAAGGCCAAAGCGCTCGACATTCTCGACCTTGCCCTCTTCGGTAAAGGTGATCGACACGACTTGACGGTCAATCTCTTGCGGCGCGAAGGCGCCAACGTGTTTCCAGCGGCTTTGCACATAGAACCAGCCGACATCGTTCAAGAGGCCCGAGGTCGACGGGCGCCCGATCTTCTGGGAGACGGTTTCCCGCGTGTCGGTGCCGACCTCGACAAGGGCAAGCTCATCCTCGGCCGGGACATAGCCGTGATTGCGATAGACGGGCGAACAGGCCGCGACCGTGCCGACAAGCACCAGCATGAGCCCCTGCCTGCGCATCTGCTGGCAGGTCGCCAGGACCGACCGTGCCAACCGGAAATCTGCCATGCCTGCCCTCATGCCCGCTGCGAACGCCGAATGCCGACGCGGGTTCTTCAAAACCCTTGCCAATCGGGATAACAGACTATCAGCCCAAAGTTCAAGAATGGAACGCCGCACCCTGCCGCCTCTGACCGTCAAGCCGCTTGCTTGGCCCTGCCAGAACGGGGATCGGCCCCAGCCGCAAAGGCCCCTCTGATGTCCGACCCTGCCCCGTCTCGCCCGATCCACTTCCGAACCGGTGCGCTTAGCCCGCGCAAGCCGACGCGCTTTGCCTATCGCCCGGATGCCGCCGAACGTGCAGCACTTGCCGATGATCTGGGCCTACTGGCCCTGTATTCGCTGGACCTGACCGGTGAATTCCGGCCCGTCGGTAGGGATGAACTGGCACTTGAGGCGCAGCTGGTGGCGCGCGCCGATCAGACCTGCAGCATCACTCTGGCCCCCGTCCCGGCAAGAATCGACGAGCCGGTGCGCCGCCGCTACGTCGCTGGCATGATCTTGCCCGAGGGCGACGAAGTCGAGATGCCCGAAGACGACAGTGTCGAGCCGATGCCCGAGGTGATCAACCTGGCCGAGGTTGCCGCCGAGGCGCTGGCCCTGGCCCTGCCGCTGTATCCCCGTGCACCGGGCGCGGAATTCGGCCAGGCGACCCATGCGGGTGACGGCGTGACGCCCTTGTCGGACGCGGATCTGAAGCCTTTCGCAGGGCTGCAGGGGCTTGCGGCAAAGCTTGCCGCCAAGGACGGATCGGGGTCGAAAGACGGCTGAGTGAACTCCCGCTCAAGCCGGTTTCGCACCCGCGAAAAGGGGCTTGCGCCGCACGGGAATCCGAGTATGTTCCGCGCCTCATTCAAGCTGTGAAACAGCATCCGTAAGCTATTGTCCGAAGGGGCAGTCACGGGGCTGAATCGCAAAGGAAATCCGGGGCATGTCCCCACTGCCCAAAGGTTGAGACATGGCTGTCCCGCAGAACCGCACCACGAAATCCCGCCGCAACATGCGCCGCGCGCATGACGCCCTGGTGGCTGCCAACCCGAACGAATGCCCGAACTGTGGCGAACTGAAGCGTCCGCACCACGTGTGCAGCGCCTGCGGCCACTACGATTCGCGCGAAGTCTTTTCGATGGCGTGGGAAGTCGACCTTGACGAAGACGCGGCGTAAGCCGCGCCCGCGCCGCGCCCGTCCCGATGGCACTCGGACCAGAGTCTGCGTCTTCCCCGGCCAGTGAGCGCGTTGTCATTTCGGTTGACGCCATGGGTGGCGATCGCGGGCCGGCAGCCGTTGTTGCCGGCCTGATCGATTCGTTGACCCGCCATCCCCGGATGGACGCGATCCTGCACGGCGACGAAGCCGTGCTGCGCCCGCTGGTCACCCGGCACCCGGACCTTTCCGCCCGCATCACGCTGCGCCATGCCGAGCGCGTGGTGAAGATGGAGGACAAGCCCGCCCAGGTCATGCGGCACGGGCAAGGGACCTCGATGTTCTCGACCATCGACGCGGTCAAGGATGGCGAGGCGGCAGCGGCGGTGTCCTGTGGGAATACGGGCGCCCTGATGGCCGTGTCGATGCTGCGGCTGCGCAAGCTTCCCGGCCTGAACCGCCCGGCCATCGCCAGCCTCTTTCCGACCCCCACCCCCGGCAAGATGAACGTCATGCTGGACATGGGCGCCGACGTGAAAGCCGATCCGGCGGACCTGATGCAATACGCCTTCATGGGCGCCTCTTACGCCCGCAACGGCTTGTCCATCGCCCGCCCCCGTGTGGGCCTGCTGAACGTCGGCACCGAAGAGCACAAGGGCCGCGCAGAACTGCAAGAGGCGCACCGGCTCTTGGCGCACAGCGCCGAGGCGGGCAGCTTCGACTATGTGGGCTTTGTCGAAGGCACCGACATCCTGTCCGACCGCGTCGACGTGATCGTGACCGACGGCTTCACCGGCAACGTGGCGCTGAAGGCCATCGAGGGCACGGCGCGGCTGGTCGGCGATCTTCTGAGGCAAAGCCTGACCTCGACCCTGATGGCCAAGCTGGGTGCCCTGCTGGGCCGGGGCGCGCTAAAGCGACTGCAGATGCGCATCGACCCGCGCCGGGTGAATGGCGGGGTGTTCCTGGGGCTGAACGGCACGGTGGTGAAGTCGCACGGCTCTGCCGATGCCACGGGCGTCGCGGCAGCGATCGGGCTTGCCTACCAGCTGGCACAAGTGCGTTTCCTGGAACGACTTGCAGCGCGGGTTGCATCCGCCGAAGCCGCGGGGCAGGATGCCGCCCGTGTGGAGGCCGACCGTCAGCAAGCGGGGCCAGCGACCGGAGGCATTCCGACCGAATGACGATACGCGCCGCAGTCAGGGGCGTCGGGCATTACCTGCCCGAACGTGTCGTCCCCAACGCCGAGTTCGAAGCCATTGTCGAAACCTCGGACGAATGGATCAAGTCGCGCTCCGGCATCGAACGCCGCCATTTCGCCGCCGACGGCCAGATGACCAGCGACCTGGCCACCCGCGCCGCGCAGGCCGCCTTGGCGGACACCGGGGTCTCTGCCGACCAGATCGACGCGATCATCGTCGCCACCTCGACCCCCGACCTCACCTTCCCCTCGGTCGCGACCATGGTGCAGGCCGCCTTGGGGGTGACCAAGGGCTTTGCCTTCGACGTCCAGGCCGTCTGCGCCGGATTCGTCTTTGCGCTGGCCAACGCCAATGCCCTGATCGTCTCAGGTCAGGCGAGCCGTGTTCTGGTCATCGGCGCGGAAACCTTCAGCCGCCTGATGAACTGGAAGGACCGCTCCACCTGCGTCCTGTTCGGTGATGGCGCAGGCGCCGTGGTGCTGGAGGCCGTGGAAGGCACCGGCACGAACAAGGATCAGGGCATCCTGGCGACCGACCTCAACTCGGACGGACGCTACAAGGACATCCTCTACGTCGACGGCGGCACTTCGACCGGGACGACCGGGCACTTGGTGATGGAAGGCAAGGAAGTCTTCCGCCATGCCATTGAAAAGCTTTCAGAAACCGCCCACACCGCGCTGGACAAGGCGGGCCTCACCGGCGAGGACGTCGACTGGATCGTGCCGCACCAGGCCAATATTCGCATCATCGAGGGCACCGCCAAACGCATGCAGGTCCCGATGGACCGCGTCGTCGTCACCGTGCAGGACCACGGCAACACCTCGGCCGCCTCGATTCCCCTGGCCTTGTCCGTCGGCAAGGCCCGCGGCCAGATCAAGCCGGGCAACCTGATCGTGATGGAGGCCATCGGCGGCGGCCTGGCCTGGGGATCAGTCGTCCTGCGCTGGTAAGCGCCTTTAACACCGCTTCCCAAGTGGTTGATATTGACTCGTAAATCCATCCGGCCCAATCTCCCCCGATAACAAGCTTGTAGAACCAAGCTCACTGGGGGGACGAGATGAGCGAGAAGACACTGACCCGGATGGACCTGTCGGAAGCCGTGTTCCGCGAAGTCGGACTCAGCCGCAACGAATCCGCCAATCTGGTCGAGGCGGTTCTCCAGCACATGTCGGACGCGCTTGCCCAGGGCGAGACGGTGAAAATCTCGTCCTTCGGCACCTTCTCGGTCCGGTCCAAGACCGCCCGCGTCGGCCGCAACCCCAAGACCGGGGAAGAGGTCCCGATTTCCCCCCGGCGCGTTCTGACCTTCCGCCCCTCGCACCTGATGAAGGACCGCGTGGCCGCCGGGAAGAAGCGCTGAGAGGGGTCTAGCGGGTGGACAAGTCGCCGGACGCCTTTCGCACCATCAGCGAGGTTGCCGAACATCTCGACACGCCTGCGCATGTGTTGCGGTTCTGGGAAAGCCGGTTTCCGCAGATCAAGCCGGTCAAGCGCGCCGGCGGGCGGCGGTACTACCGCCCCTCGGACGTGGCGCTGCTGACCGGCATCAAGCGGCTTCTCCATGACGAAGGCCTGACGATCCGCGGCGTGCAGAAGATCCTGCGCGACCACGGTGTGCGGCAGGTGGCCGGGCTGACCGATGACAGCGTCACCCTGGACGAGTTGACCGTTGCCGAAGCCGGCGCTGCGCCTGCGATGGACGACCGCGAACCGGCCGCGTCAGTCGAAGCGGCCAGCATTCCCGACACCCGGTCAGCGCCTCTGGTCACGGCACCTGCCCCGGTTGCGCCCGCCCAGCCCGGGCTGCCCCTGTTCGACGCGCCGCCCGCCCTTGCAACGGAAGCCGCCCCGCGGAAACCCACCCTGCGCGACGACGCGACTTTTGCCAGCCTGATCAGGGGATTGCCGCGGGGCTCTCTGCAGGCGCACCGACCGGAACTGGCAGGTATCGCCGCGCGCCTGCGCAGCCACCGCGCGCGGCTGGCCGCCCGCGCCGAAGGCATCGGCGACTGACGCCGCCATGCGCTTTCCCGCTTGCACCGGCCCGGAATACCAGTATGTATCGCCCCGTGTCGGGCCGTAGCGCAGCCTGGTTAGCGCGTCCGTCTGGGGGGCGGGAGGTCGAGAGTTCGAATCTCTCCGGCCCGACCAT
>JBJTSJ010000090.1:0-6829 GCA_046076605.1 Tabrizicola sp. | reverse complement strand
CAAGGCGGGTGCCCTTCTCCGGCGGGACAAGCGCCCTCACCTTCCGGTCGAGGTTTCTCGCAAGGGCTGCTTCCTGCAGCATGCCAGCCTGTTCGAGCTGCACGATCCCGTTCGATAGTGCGGCCAGTTCTTCTGGCGAGGGCGACAGAAGCGCTGCAACATGGCGAGCCGGCATACGCCACCGCTTTTTGCGATCTTCCCCCTCGTGGGTTTCCGTCTGCGGAAATGCCGCCTCAAGCGCCTCGGTCATTCTCTGCGCGGTGCGATAGACGCAGCCGAATTCTTCCATAATCTCGTCAAGCGACACGCCGCTGCGGCGCGTTGCCATCATCGCGAGTTTCAACAGCTCCTGTGCCTTGGCGAATGACATTCAGAATCTCCATGACAGGTTTTGTCATGCTGAACGGGCATAGCTTATGGTAAGGAGCTATGCATGCGATTTATCGAAGGAAATTTCCGCTTCTCGGCCTCGGACCTGATGCGCTTCAAGGGGTGCCGTCACGCGACCCTCCTCGATCTGCGTCTGATTGAAAAAGGGGACATCAGCCCCAGGGACGACAATGCTGAAGCACTGCTCCTGCAGCAGCAGGGCGATGAGCACGAACTGGCCTTTCTGGAACAGCTTCGCGCTGAAGGTCGATCAATTACCGAGATCCCCAAGGATGGGCTGTCACTCGAACAATCGGTCGAGCTGACCCATGCGGCAATGGCCCAGGGAGCAGATATCATCTTCCAAGGTGCACTGCTGGGCGGAGCGTGGGGCGGCTACACCGACTTCCTGGAGCGCGTTGAACGCCCGTCCGCGCTCGGTGAATGGTCCTACGAAGTTGTCGATACAAAGCTCAAGCGCAAGCCGGATCCCAAGCATGTACTGCAGCTGTGCCTTTACAGCGACCTCCTGACGAAGGTGCAGGGGCTGGCGCCGGAGGCGGCGCATCTGCAGCTTGGCGACGGCAGCCGACACACGGTTCGTCTTGCTGATGTCTCCGCCTACGCGCGGCATGCGCGCTCGATGCTTGAAGGGTTTGTGGCCGAACGCCCTGCGACCCGCGCCGAGCCCAATGCCGCCTGTGGCCTCTGCCGGTGGAGCGATCATTGCAATGCGCAGTGGGAGCAGGACGACAGCCTTGCCCTTGTCGCCGGCTTAACCCGCAGCCAGCGCCAGAAGCTCGAGGCAGCCGGGGTTGCCACCATGGCGGCGCTTGCCGAGAGGGCGGAACGCGTCCCGAAAATGGCCGCCGAGACGCAGCGCAAGCTTGTGGCGCAAGCCAGGCTCCAGACAGCCCGGCGCGCCGGCGCAGGCCCGTCCTTCGTGTTGCGCGAGCCCGAGCCGGGCAAGGGCTTCGGTCTTTTGCCTGAGCCGGCGGAAGGCGACGTGTTCTACGACATTGAAGGCGACCCATACTTTCCCGGAGGCCTCGAATATCTCCATGGCGTCTGGTTCATGGAGGACGGCGAATGGCAATTCCGAGCCTTCTGGGCGCATAATCGCGAGGAAGAAGGGCGGGCAATGCGCGACCTTGTCGCTTTCCTCGTCGAACGCATGCGACGATACCCCAAGGCCCATATCTTTCACTATGCCAACTACGAAATCGCAGCGCTTCGGCGCCTGACCGCGGCACATCGCACCGGCGAGGCAGCGATGGATCAGTTGCAGCGCGAGCGCAGGTTCGTCGACCTGTTCAAGGTCGTCGGTGGCGGCCTTATCGCTTCCGAGAAGGGCTATTCGATCAAGGATCTCGAAGCCTTCTACATGGAAAAGCGCGCAGCGGACGTCGCGACGGCGGGGGCCAGCGTCGTTTTCTATGAACAATGGCGGCAGACCGGGGAGCAGCGGCTTCTCGATGAGATCCATGACTACAACCGGACAGATTGTATCTCGACCCAGCTGCTGCGGGACTGGCTGGTCCGAGATGTGCGGCCGGCGGGCATGCCATGGCCGGTCCTCGGCGATGTCCCTGCCAATGGCACACTGTCGAACGTCGAGGCAGAGGATGCCGAATTGGAGGCTCTTCGCCAGCGGCTCGAACCCGTGCGTGCGCGGCTTGGCGATCAGGTCGCTACCTTGCTGCTTGACCTGAACCAGTTCCACAAGCGGGAGGACAAGCCTGCCTATTGGGCCATCTTCGACCGGCTCGCCCAGGAAAGCGAGGAACTGCTCGACGACCTCGACTGCCTCCAGGGGCTTGAGGCGATAGATGGCCCGGTTCAGGTCACCACCAAATCCTCGGAACGGACCTACCGCTTTCCGGAACAGGAGACCAAGCTACGTGCGGGCAAAGCCCCCTGCATCAAGCCCGCTGCCATGCCGGAAGACGTACAGCTTCAATCGATCAATCATGACGAGCGCACGCTGGTTCTGCGCCGCTCGCACGCGAAAGGGCCCCTCCCCGACAGGCTTGATCTTCTCCCGCCCAAGCCAATCCGGAACGATGTGCTTCGCAATTCACTGATGGCCGTCATCGACGAGATGATCGCCAACACGGGACGCGTTCCGGCCCTTGAGCATCTGCTCACCCGTGCCCTTCCCGTGTTCAGCAATGGGCCGAGGCCGGACGGGATTATCCGAGAAGATGATGACCTACCAAATGCTACGAGCCGCGCGATCGCAGCCATGGACAAGTCGACCCTCGGCATCCAGGGCCCGCCCGGGACGGGAAAGACCTATGTCAGCGGCCTGTCGATTGCCGACCTTGTACGGTCGGGAAAGCTTGTCGCTGTCGCCTCAAACAGCCACAAGGCCATCGGGAATCTTCTCAAAGCGGTCGCGGAAAGGGCGGAAGACCAAGCGCTCGTTTGTTCGATCGTCCAGAAGGTCTCCGATGCCGAGGATGCCGACGACCATCCTGCGATCATTGCCGTCACCGAAAATGATGCGCCCGAGATCAGGGCTGCGAACGTCGTAGGTTCCACCGCCTGGCATTTCGCGCGCTATGACGCGCCTGCCTTCGACTACCTCTTCGTCGATGAGGCCGGACAAGTCTCGCTCGCCAATATTCTCGCGATGGGCCGCTGCGCGCATAACATCGTCCTCGTCGGCGACCCGATGCAGCTTCCGCAGCCGCTTCAGGGAAGCCATCCCGGCGAGAGCGGGCTTTCCTGTCTCGAGTACCTCATCAATGGTCACCGCGTCATTCCACCTGAACGCGGCATCTTCCTTCCCGAAAGCCGCCGCATGCATCCCGGGATCTGCCGGTTCATTTCGCAGGCAGTCTATGAAGGACGGCTCGAGAGTGATGAAGCTGCAGCGGCACAGACCCTTGTCTCCCCCATGGGCACAAGCCTTCTGGGCGCACGCTTCGAACAAATTCAACACACCGGACGATCCCAGGTCTCACCCGAGGAAATCGCAGCCATTTGCGGGCAAATCGAGGCGATGGTGGGTTCGGTATACCGGGACCGGAAAGGCAGGCAACGCGTGGTCACCCACGACGATATTCTTGTCGTCGCCCCCTACAATGCGCAGGTCAACGCCCTCAGAGTGGCATTGCCACCTGACATCCGCGTAGGCACGGTCGACAAGTTCCAGGGTCAAGAGGCACCGATCTGCCTCGTATCGATGACGACGTCCAGCGGCGAGGAGATGCCACGCGACCTTGCCTTCCTCTTCTCGCTTAACCGGATAAATGTTGCGGTCTCCCGCGCGCAGGCGGCAGCCATCGTCATGGCGAGCCCCCTGCTCCTCGAGACACCGTGCCGGACCGTCGAAGACATGGCCTTGGTGAATGTCCTCTGCCTTCTCAACGAACTTGGACATGACAGGTTTTGACGTGTGTGCCTGCGATACTCCTCTCATCGGAAGAAGGAGCATCGCAGATGGCTTACTGGGACCTTGGAATGAAGCACATCGTCGACGTTGACGGGCAGCTGCTCGCGATCAACGCCGATGTGATCGACACTACGCGCCTGCTGGAAAAGGCGAACCGGCCGACGGACAGTCACCTCGCCATGGTTCGGGCCGGCGAGCGCATCCTGCTCCAGCCCCGGCAGTTGATCCGGCTTCCCGCCGATGAAGTTCTCTTCTTTGAAACGCACGAGAATTCAGTGCACTATGACGAGCATCGTCTCGCGGCATAGGGCGACACGAAGGTGTCGGCAGTCATTGAGGAGGTGGTGTGATGCAGACTGACAGTGCTTCAGAGAAGAACATCATCATCTTCTCGGATGGGACCGGACAATACGGCGGGGTTCTGCCCGACCAGCGCCTGTCCAACATCTACAAGATGTACCGTGCCATGCGCCCGGGCACCCAGACCGGCTTCGACCCTGCCGATCAGGTGGCCTATTATGATCCCGGTCTGGGGTCAGGGGAACTCGGAGGCAGGGTTCGCAACATCCTCGCAGCCGCGTTTGGCACCGGCATCAGCGAGAACATCATCGATTGCTATGAGACCATCCTGCGCCACTATCAGGACGGTGACCGGGTCTTCCTGTTCGGCTTCAGCCGAGGGGCCTACACCGCTCGGTGCGTTGCCAACGTGATGAACCTGTGCGGTGTTCCGCGTCATGGCGAAGACGGAAAACCGCTCCCGACCGGCGGCGTTGCCTTGCGCAAGATTGCCGAAGAAGCAGTCTACCGCGTCTATGAGCATGGCTCTGGCCGGGATCGCGGAAGGTATGAACCGGAGCGCGAGGAGCTGGCACGGCGCTTCAGGTTAAAATACGGAAGCGAAGGCCGGGGTGCCAATGGCGAGTCCCAGGGCAACGTCGCTCCGACATTTATCGGCGTCTTCGACACGGTCGCGGCTCTCGGGACAGTAATCGTCAAGAGGGCGTTGTTCGTCCTGGCGGTGCTCAGCGGCGCCCTCGGGCTTGCCGCCTGGACGAGCGATCTGGACCTCGCTTGGAAAATCCTCGCATCCGCTCCCGCAGCTTTCTTTGCTTGCAGCTTGGTCTGGTCGGCGAAGAAGCAATTCAAGTTTATCGAGAACCCGCCGCAAGGGGGCAAGATGAGCTGGCACTTCGCAGCCTGGAACCTCAAGCACTACGATCGCTTCCTCGACAGCAGCGTGGGCTACGGGAGGCACGCGCTCTCGATCGACGAGAACCGAAAGCGCTTCCCCCGGGTTGGCTGGGGGAATAGCGGCGACACGCTCGAGCAGGATCGCGGACCCCTCAGGTGGCTGAAGCAGGAATGGTTCGCGGGCAACCCTCCGACATCGGCGGGAGCTATACGGAAGACGAATCCCGCCTTTCCGACATCGCCCTGCGGTGGATGATCGATGAGCTGAAATCGATCCCGAACCCTCCGCTGATCGATCAGCGTTTCGTGCAGACCTTTCCCGATCCGCTCGGCATCCAGCATGATGAGGTCAGGGCCAGTAGGGAACTCTGGCCGCGCTTTTGGCCGGCATGGGCAAGGTTTGGTTGGTCGGCGGAGACCAGGAAAATCAACCCTGAGGCTGCCCTGCATGAGAGCGTCCTTGTCCGGTTCGCCGCGGCTTCGGTGCCCCAATATGATCAGCGGGCTCCCTATCGGCCGGACAACCTTCGCGGGCATGTCAACACGGCGGGCTATTATGCGACTTGCGATGTAAGCCGCGAGAAAAACTGAGGGACTTTCCTCACCACCCGGTGCAGCATCATGCGAGGGTATTGAAAGGGTCAGAGCGATGAAATTGCTGTTAGCGAGCTTGGCATTAGGGTTGGCCATCACTGCGGCGCCCGCTTCGGCGCAACGTTTTGTGTGCCGCGGGACAACGAATTCGCCATATCCGCAATTCGTCTCGACCTACCATGATCACCAGCGCGTCGCTCCGGGCGCACGCGGGCTGGCGGACCAGTTCACGTCATTCTCAGCGGTCTTCGACGATGCGGATGACGATGATGGCGACGGACAGCCCGATCTTCGCCTCAATCCCGAGTACGTCGTTTATGAGCTGCGGGGCCTAGCGCCAGGGCGTAACGGCAATTTCGACGAACCACCCGTCTCAATTGACCGCCCGAACAAGTGGTATGCTTCGCCGGGGCTGGTGCCGCTTGTCGAGGCGATACAGGGTGTTACCAACCGCCGTCTCGACGACAGCTACAGCGGGGCTGGAACAGTGTGGAACCGCGGACATCTCGCTATGAGCGACCATGCCCAGCGCATCAGTCCCGAGGCTGGCTGCAACACCCATGTGTTTTGGAATGCCTCGCCCCAGGCCGCAGACCTCAACCAGGGGCCGTGGTTGCACCTCGAGAACTACTCCGCCGCCGCCTCGAACAAATATCGCAGCATCTGGGTAATCGCCGGCCCGATTTTCGACCCTGCCACACCCAAGCTCACAATCGGCGATCCGGGTGAGCTGAAGGTCGAGATCCCCGACGCCTTCTTCAAGATACTCATCCACGAGAGCCCCTCGGGCATCGATACGTTGGCCTTCATCTTCGAGCAGCCGAATGCACTGGATGCTGACGGAAAACCTGTGCCGACACAGACATGGGTCAATTGCAGCAGGGCGAGCCAGGTCGGCCATGTCTACGATCATCGATCCAACCTAGTGACGATCAGGGAAATTGAGCGACGAACCGGGCTCCAGTTCTTCCCAGGCCATCCTGATCGGGAAGCTCTCCTAGGCAAGCGCCCGCGTAAGCTCTGGCCGATCGAAACCCGTTTCTGGGATAGCAGCACGCCATGTGGCGGTCAGAGGAGCCACCCGTGATGGACGCAAAGGCTTTAGCGATGGCAGGTCGTCTGCCGTACTCGGCCGGTTGGCCCGGATGCCCGACGTGTAGCCATTTCGTGGCAGATGACACGCCTCGCCAAATGAAGCTTCGCAAATGATTGACTTTTTTGAATTCATCCGTGAATAATTCTCCTAGCGTCCGCGCTCGTGGTGTAATTTCT
>JBJTSJ010000089.1:0-4044 GCA_046076605.1 Tabrizicola sp. | reverse complement strand
GGTGGTCGAACACGACGAGGACGCGATCCGCGAGGCGGATTATGTCTTCGACATGGGGCCGGGGGCTGGGGTGCATGGCGGGATGGTGGTTTCCCACGGGACGCCCGAGACCGTGGCCGCCGATCCGGCCAGCCTGACCGGCCAGTACCTCTCCGGCGCGCGCGAGATTTCGGTGCCGAAGACCCGCCGCAAGGGGAACGGCAAGTCGCTGACTGTGGTGGGTGCCACGGGGAACAACCTGAAGAACGTCACCGCCGAGTTTCCGCTGGGCAAGTTTGTCTGCGTGACGGGCGTCTCCGGGGGCGGGAAGTCCTCGCTGACCATCGAGACCCTGTTCAAGACTGCCGCCATGCGCCTGAACGGCGCGCATGAGACGCCCGCGCCGTGCGAGACGATCAAGGGGTTCGAACACCTCGACAAGGTGATTGACATCGACCAGCGGCCCATCGGACGTACCCCCCGGTCGAACCCGGCGACATACACTGGCGCCTTCACCCCGATCCGCGACTGGTTTGCGGGCCTCCCCGAGTCCAAGGCGCGCGGCTATGGGCCGGGGCGCTTCAGCTTCAACGTCAAGGGCGGGCGATGCGAGGCCTGCCAGGGCGACGGCGTCCTCAAGATCGAGATGAACTTCCTGCCCGACGTCTATGTCACCTGCGAGACCTGCAAGGGCCACCGCTACAACCGCGAGACTTTGGAAATCAAGTTCAAGAACAAGAGCATCGCCGACGTTCTTGACATGACCTGCGAAGACGCCCGTGACTTCTTCCAGGCGGTCCCGGCGATCCGCGAGAAGATGGAGGCGCTGTGCGAAGTGGGCCTTGGCTACATCAAGGTCGGCCAGCAGGCGACGACGCTCTCGGGCGGTGAGGCGCAGCGGGTGAAGCTGTCGAAGGAACTGAGCCGCCGGGCCACGGGCCGGACGCTGTACATCCTCGACGAACCCACCACCGGTCTGCACTTCGAGGATGTGAGGAAACTCCTGGAAGTGCTGCATTCCCTTGTGGAACAGGGGAATACCGTCGTGGTGATCGAGCATAACCTGGACGTGGTCAAGACCGCCGACTGGGTCATCGACATCGGCCCCGAAGGCGGCGACGGCGGTGGCGAGATCGTCGCCACCGGCACACCCGAGGACGTGGTCAGGGTCGAGGCGAGCCACACGGGGCGCTACCTGAAGGACCTGCTGAAACCGCGGAAAATAGCGGCGGAGTGATCCGCCGCTTGCGATCTCAGGCTTTCTTCATCGGGCAGGTCGCGATCCCCAGGATCGAATACAGCGGGCAGGTGGCGAACAGGCTGGTCGCCAGGGGCACGACGCCGATCAGCTTGGCATAGTGCCAGAAGCCTTCTCCCCGATCGACAAAGAACCAGACCAGAAGCGCTGCCCCCAGGATGAAGCGCAGCACGCGATCGACAGTCCCGACATTGGTTGCAAACATGGCTTTCTCTCCATTTGCCACGCGGCTTTGGCCGCGCATGGAAAGATGTTGGACCAATCCGCCGTGCGCCGCCCTGATCTGGCGCAAACGCGCATGAAAAAGGCCGCCCGAAGGCGGCCTTTTCGATCATATCGGCGTGATCAGTCCAGCGCCTTGAAGTTCAGGCTGGCGCCTTCCTTGATGCCCGAGAACCAGCGCGCCGTAACCGTCTTGGTCTTGGTGTAGAACCGGAAGGCGTCCGGCCCATACTGGTTCAGGTCGCCGAAGGCCGATTTCTTCCAGCCGCCGAAGCTGAAGTAGGACAGCGGCACCGGGATCGGGAAATTGATGCCCACCATCCCGACATTGACCCTGGACGCGAAGTCGCGCGCGGTGTCGCCATCGGCGGTGAAGATCGCGGTGCCGTTGCCATACTCGTTGTCCATGACCAGCTTCAGTGCCTGGTCATAGGACCCCGCGCGGACGGTGGAGAGAACCGGCCCGAAGATCTCCTGCTTGTAGATCTCCATGTCCGGGGTGACGTTGTCGAACAGCGAGGGACCCACGAAGAAGCCGTTCTCATAACCCTGCAGCTTGAAGCCACGACCATCGACCACTAGCTTCGCGCCCTGTTCGACGCCCGAATCGATCAGGCCCAGGATGCGGTCCTTCGACTGCTTGGTGATGACGGGGCCGAAATCGATATCATTTCCAGCGGTATAGGGGCCGACCTTCAACTTCTCGATCCGCGGGACCAAGCGCTCGATCAGCGCGTCGGCGGTCTTTTCACCGACCGGAACGGCCACCGAGATCGCCATGCAGCGTTCGCCCGCCGCGCCGTAGCCCGCGCCCACCAGCGCGTCGGCGGCCTTATCGAGGTCGGCGTCCGGCATGATGATCATGTGGTTCTTGGCACCACCGAAGCACTGGGCGCGCTTGCCGTTCGCGGCCGCGCGGCCGTAGATGTACTGGGCGATCGGGGTCGATCCGACAAAGCCCACGCCCTGGATGATCTCGTGGTCCAGGATGCCGTCGACGACGGTTTTGTCGCCGTTCACCACCTGCAGGACGCCATCCGGAAGGCCCGCCTGTTGCAGTAGCTCGGCCAGGAACAGCGAGGTCGAGGGCACCCGCTCCGACGGCTTCAGGATCATCGCGTTGCCCGAGGACAGCGCGGGGCCGATCTTCCACAGGGGGATCATCGCAGGGAAGTTGAACGGGGTGATTCCGGCAACGACGCCAAGGGGTTGGCGCATGGCGTAAAGGTCGATGCCGGGGCCTGCGCTGTCCATCGCTTCGCCCTTCAGCATCGCGGGCGCGCCCATGCAGACCTCGATCACTTCCAGCCCGCGCTGCACGTCGCCCTTGGCGTCGGGGATGGTCTTGCCGTGTTCGCGGGCAACCATCTCGGCGAGCTTCTCCATGTTCTGGTTGATGAGCGCGCCGAAGGCCATCATCACGCGTGCCCGGCGCTGCGGGTTGGTGGCGGCCCAGCCGACCTGGGCCTTCGCGGCCTCCTGGATCGCGTGGTCCAATTCGCCCAGCGTGGCCAGAGCAACGCGCGCCTGCACTTCGCCGGTGGCGGGGTTCATGACATCGGCGAAGCGGCCCGAGGTGCCCGCGACGCGCTTGCCGTTGATCCAGTGTCCGATCTCTTGCATGGAATCCTCCCTTGAGTTGGCGCCCTTTTATCCTTGCACAAACGCCAGACAAAGCGGCAATGTGCCAAAAGGGTTTTGCAGGAATGCAAAGTAAGGTGGGCGCGTCGCCCACCCTACGAGGAGTTCGGATGGACTGGGACGACCTGCGCGTGTTCCTTGCCGTGGCGCGGACCGAAAGCCTGTCGGCGGCGGGCAAGCGGCTGAAGATCGACCCGGCCACCGTGGGCCGCCGTATCGCCCGGCTGGAAGAGGCGACCAAGGCGCGGCTTTTCACCAAGTCCCCGCAGGGCTATGCGCTGACCGAAGAGGGCGCACGGCTTATCCCGCATGCCGAAAGCGCAGAACGCGCGACGCTCAACGCCGAGGAAAGCCTCTCCGGACCCGGGGGCCTGACCGGCCTCATCCGCCTCGGCGCGCCGGACGGCTGCGCGAACTACCTCCTCCCCCAGGTTCTGTCCCGCATCTGCGATGCAAACCCGGGGCTTGAAGTGCAGATCGTCGCACTCCCCCGCGTCTTCAATCTGTCCAAGCGCGAGGCGGACATGGCTATCGCAGTTTCTCGCCCCGAGGCCGGACGCCTGACCGTGCAGAAACTGACCGACTACCGCCTGCATCTCGCCGCCAGCCGCGACTATCTGGCGAAGGCCCCGCCGATCCGCAGCCCACAGGACCTGATTGGACACCGGATCATCGGCTACATCCCCGACATGATCTTTGACAAGGAACTCGACTACCTGGCCGAAATCGGGATCGGGCCCGCCACGCTTACCTCGAACTCGGTCTCGGTCCAGCTGAACTGGCTGCGGACCGGGGCAGGGGTGGGCGTCGTGCACGACTTCGCCCTTCCTGCTGCGCCCGACCTGACGCGCATCCTGACCGACCGGATTTCCTTGACCCGCGCCTTCTGGCTGATCCGCCACGAAAGCGACGCGCGGCTTGACCGGCTCAACCGGTTCGCCGAC
>JBJTSJ010000088.1:0-3113 GCA_046076605.1 Tabrizicola sp. | reverse complement strand
GAGCATCTCCAGCGCGTCGCGCATCCGGCGGGCCGAGGCATTGTCCATGTTGCCGAACTGCGACTGGGTGCAGAGCGCGATCTTCGGGGTGATCCCGAAGCGGCGGACGTGGCGGGCGGCGCCGATCACGGTTTCCATGATCTGCGCAGGCGTCGGTTCGGGGTGGACGTGAGTGTCGGCGATGAAGAGCGGGCCGTCTTCCAGGATCATGAGGCTGAGCGCCGCCACGGGGTGCAACCCGCCGCGCGCGAGGATCTGGCGGACGTAGCCCAGGTGCCAGTTGAACTGGCCGAAGGTGCCGCAGATCAGGCTGTCGGCTTCCGCGCGGTGGACCATGATCGCGCCGATGGCGGTGGTGTTGGTCCGCATCACGGCGCGAGCGGTGTCGGGGGTGACGCCACGCCGGGCCATCAATTCGTGATAGGTGCCCCAGTAGTCGCGATAGCGGTGGTCGTTTTCCGGGTTGACCAGGTGGAAGTCGCGGCCGGGGCGGATCGGCAGGCCGAAGCGTTCGCAGCGGGCCTCGACGACCTCGGGGCGGCCGATTAGGATGGGCTGGTCGTTCGTCTCTTCCAGCATCGCATTGGCGGCGCGGAGGACGCGCTCGTCCTCACCTTCGGCAAAGACGATGCGGCGGGCAGCCATCTTCGAGGCTTCGAAGACCGGGCGCATCAGGAGGGCGGATTTGAAGACCGAGCCGTCGAGGTTGCGCTTGTAGGCGTCGAGGTCGGCAAGCGGCCGGGTGGCGACGCCGGTTTCCATCGCGGCTTTCGCCACGGCGCTGGCGACGACGCCGATGAGGCGGGGGTCGAAGGGTTTCGGGATCAGATAGTCGGGGCCGAAGGAGAGCGTCTCGCCCCGGTAGGCGGCGGCGGCCTCGGCAGACGTGGTGGCGCGGGCCAGCGCGGCGATGCCTTCGATGCAGGCCAGCTCCATCTCGTCGTTGATCGTGGTTGCGCCGACGTCGAGGGCACCCCGGAAGATGAAGGGGAAGCAGAGGACGTTGTTGACCTGGTTCGGGAAGTCCGACCGCCCCGTGGCGATGATCGCGCCGGGGGCGACCTTGCGGGCCTCGTCAGGCAGAATCTCGGGCGTAGGGTTCGCCAAAGCGAAGATGATCGGGTTCGGGGCCATCGTCTGGACCATCGCCGGGGTCAGGACGCCGGGGCCGGAGAGGCCGAGGAAGAGGTCCGCGCCCTTGATCACGTCGGCCAGGGTGGCGGGCGCGGTGCCTTGGGCGAAGGCGGCCTTTTGCTGGGTCATCTGCTCGGCCCGGCCGTGGTAGACAAGGCCTTCGAGATCGCAGAGCCAGATGTTCTGCCGCTGGACGCCCAGCTTCACCAGCATTTCCAGGCAGGCGATCCCGGCCGCGCCGCCGCCGGTGGAGACGACCTTGATTTCCTGGAAGCGCTTCCCCGCGACGATCATCGCGTTGGTGGCCGCCGCGCCTACGACGATGGCGGTGCCATGCTGGTCGTCGTGGAAGACGGGGATGTTCATCCGCTCACGACACAGCTTTTCCACGATGAAACAGTCGGGGGCCTTGATGTCCTCAAGGTTCACCGCGCCGAAGGAGGGTTCGAGCGCGCAGACAATCTCGGCCAGTTTGACCGGGTCGGGTTCGTTCACCTCGATGTCGAAGCAGTCGATGTTGGCGAATTTCTTGAAGAGGACCGCCTTGCCTTCCATCACGGGCTTGGAAGCGAGGGCACCGATGTTGCCAAGGCCAAGAACGGCGGTGCCGTTCGAGATGACGGCGACGAGGTTGCCCTTGGAGGTGTAGCGGGAGGCGGTCGAGGGGTCGGCCTTGATCTCCAGGCAGGCTTCGGCGACGCCGGGGGAATAGGCCCGGGCGAGGTCGCGGCCGTTGGCGAGGGGTTTCGTGGCGCGGATTTCCAGTTTTCCGGGCTTTGGAAACTCATGATAGTCCAGCGCCGCCTGCCGCGCCGCCTGTTTCGCCTCGTCCTGCCGGTCGTCCATCTGTCCCCTCCTGAAGATGGTTTAACATTGAACCATCTTTTTCGAAGCCGGTTTCATTGGTGGGTATCCGGCCTTGCGGTGCCACCATGCCTGCATTTGCGGGTTATGGAAATCGTGGAAAACCCGCAAGCGCTTTTCGGCTTTAGGAGCAAGTGGTGGCGCTAGCAGGGAATGAAGTATACTAATAACTGGATTCTGGTGCAGTATTCCGCATTTTCTCTGGACTCTGGCTGTCAACAGTATACTTTTTACCGATGTCCCGTAGCAACCATCGCACCCGTGTCCACGAGACCCTACGCCTGCGCCTTCTGCGCGGCGATGTAGGGCCGGAGGTGCGGCTGGTCGACCATGCCATCGCGGCCGAGATGGGCGTCAGCCGGATGCCGGTGCGCGAGGCGCTGATGCAGCTGGTCTCTGAGGGGTATCTTGAAAGCACCAGCCGAGGGTTTGCGCTGCCAAACCTGTCGGCGGAGCGGATTGCCGAAGTCTTCACCCTGCGCCGGCTGCTGGAGCCGCATGCCGTGGCCTGTGTGGCCCGGGACCGAACCGACACAGACCTTGGCGCCATGCGGGACGGGTTCGGCGTGGCAGAGGCTGCGGGCGCCGACGTGGCGGCCTTCCATCGCGGGTCCGAGGCGTTTCGGAATGCCTGGCTGGGGGCGGTCAGGAACCAGGAACTGCGGAATGCCATCCAGCGCTATTCCGGTCAGGTCCAGTCGGTGCGCTTTGCGACGCTGCCGGACCCGGCGGCGCGCCGGACGATCATCGCGGGGCTGCGCGCCCTGCTGGACGCTTTCGAGGCGCAGGACGGGCCGAGCGCCTCGGACCTGATGCAGCGCTTCATCTATGACGCCGAAACTGCCTACCAAGATATCGAGGAGAGACCATGATCCAGGAAATCCGCGCCGAGATCCGGCTGCCGACTAAGGAGCTGCGGGACGACCTGCCGTTCTACACGAAGACGCTGGGCTTTCGGCTGGACATGATCTTTCCGGCCGACAATCCCTCCGTCGCGGTGCTGTCGGGGCACGGCGTGCGGCTGCGGATCGAAAAGGGGGCGAGCGAAGCCCCGGGGACGCTGCGCATCCTGACGGATAATCCGGCGTTTGCGGGCGGGGCGAAGTCTCTGGTGG
>JBJTSJ010000087.1:0-3844 GCA_046076605.1 Tabrizicola sp. | reverse complement strand
TGCGAAGTCACGAATTCAGGCATGTCTCACTCTTCCGCCGCGAAAACCTGCGTCCCGCCGACCCAGGTCGCCAGCACCTTACCCTCCATCCGCGCGCCGTCAAACGGGGTGTTCTTGGATTTGGAGAGGAGCTTGAAGCGGTCCATCAGGAAGGGCGCGTCGGGGTCGAACAGGATCAGGTCGGCGGGGGCGCCAGAGGTCAGGCGGCCCTGCGGAAGGCCCAGCCGGTTCGCGGGGTTCAACGCCATCGCACGGAAAAGGGCGGGCAGGTCCAGGTGCCCGGCGTGGTAGAGCCGCATGGCGGCGGGCAGGAACGTCTCCAGCGCGACGGCTCCGGCTGCAGCCTCCTCGAAGGGAAGGCGCTTCGATTCCTCGTCCGCGGGGGTGTGGAAGGACGAGATCACGTCGATGGTCCCGTCGGCCACTGCTGCGACCACGGCCAGCCGGTCCTGTTCGGACCGCAAGGGCGGGGTGACCTTGAAGAAGGTCCGGTAGTCGCCCAAGTCGAATTCGTTCAGCGTCAGGTGGTGGATCGAAGTCCCCGCCGTCACGTCCAGCCCGGCGGCCTTGGCCCGTGCCAGCGCAGGCAGCGACTTGGCCGTGGTGATCTGGTCGGCGTGATAGCGAACCCCGGTCATCTCGACCAAGGCAAGGTCACGTTCCAGCCCCATCCGTTCGGCCATTGGAGAAACCGCCGGGATGCCGCGCAGCGAGGCGAACTTGCCGGAGGTGGCCGAGGCCCCCGAAGACAGCCCCGGGTCCTGCGGGTGACCCACGACCAGCGCGCCCAGGGACCGGGCATAGGTCATCGCCCGGGTGATCGCCTTGGCCTCGGTCGAGACGTTGAACACGTCGGTGAACGCAATCGCCCCGGCATCGCGCAGGAAGCCGATCTCGGTCATCTCGCGCCCCTCGCGGCCCTTGGTGAGCGCGGCCATGTGGCGGATGCGGACCGGCGCTTCGGTCGCGCGGCGGGTGACGAACTCCAGCGTTTCGGGCGTGTCGATGGCCGGGTGGGTGTCGGGCCGGGCGATGATCGTCGTGACACCCCCCGCCGCCGCCGCCGCGCCCGCCGAGCCGAAGCTTTCGCGGTGCCGCTCCCCAGGCTCGCCGATCTTGACGCCGAGGTCGACGATCCCCGGCGCGAGGCACTTGCCGCCGCAATCGACGACCGTCGCCCCCTTTGGGGCCTTCTCGTCGCGGGCGAGGATCACCCCGTCCTTCACCGTCAGGCTGCCGGGGGCATCGGTCCCGGCCTCTGGGTCGATCAGGCGGGCGTTCAAGAAGTGCAGCGTGGTCATGTCCGGTCCGTCCGAAGGGCTGGCCCGATATGCGACGGCGCGGGCGGCTTGTCCACTGGAACTCACCCGAAGGCCAGCCACAGCGCCGTCGCGGCGGTCAGGACCAGGGCGATCCACAGCATGATGAAAGCCGAACCCGGTCGCTTCGGGGAGCGGTCCGGGGGCAGGTCGGGGCTTAGCGTGCTTTGTGCCGACACGCTGGGCAGGGGTTCGAAATGCACCGGTGGACGCTCTTCGGCATAGGTCGCCACAAGGGACAGTCGCGGGTCGAGCGTGAGGGTGACCTCGCGCCCGTGCAGCGCCCTTGACAAGAGGATCAGGACCGGACCTTCCAGCGCATCCAGTCGGGCGCGGTCACGGGCCAGCGCCGCGTCGGGGACGCCCAGGCCGTCGGACAGATAGCCCGAGAGGCCTACGCCAGAAAGGTCGGCAACTTCGAAGATTTCGATGAAGGCGGGGTCAAGGTCGGGATCGCCCAGCAGTGCTTCCGCCAGGCGGGCCTTGTCGCGCTGCAGGTCCTCGGGCGTCAGTTTCGCCGCAAAGACGCGGACGCCAAGTCGGTCATGGGCGGGGATGGTCAGTGTCATCGGCGTGAGGTGATCCGGGCAGCAGTGGCAGCGGGGTTGGCCTGGTATTTGATGAGGTGGCGATCCCCGGTCGTGGTGGTGATCTGGACTGCGCCGAAGGCGGCCCGGGCGGATTGCAGCTGAGAAAGCGGGATTGCCTGTCCGCCGGGGCCGAGCAGCCGTCGGTCGGTCAGCCGCCAGGTCTCGGCCAGCGCGTCCGCGGCCAGGAAGGCCGCCCGCACCCCGATGGCAAGCACCGCCCCGAAGGCCCCAGCAACGGGATAGGGGTTGCCCAGCAGCATCAGAAACAGCCCGGCCGCCGTGCCAAGGACCACAGCCAGGATCAGATGGCTCCGCCAGTAAGCGGTCCGGTCTGCCCGGAACTCGGCCAGCACGGTCTCGCCCTCTTGCAGCGAGGCGACAGAGCCGAGGATAGGATCAGGTTCAATCCGGGCCACTAGGCGATCCAGACGATGACGAAGGTGAAGACCGCGATGAAGACGAGGACGGCTGTCGCCACCATGCCGCCCTGGCGCATCTCGGCCTTGGTGGGCTTGCGGTCGGGGTCGGGGGTCATTGCGGCTCCTTCACGTCACTCATCCTGCCTCCGCGCCAAGCCGCAAGAGGTGTCCATGCACCTCGCGCGGGTCGGCAAGATGCAGAAAGCCCACTTCGACCATGTGGTCTTTGCAGGTCCCGGTCACCCGGTCCCTCTGTTGCACCGTATCATGGTCAAAGTAGACATCGCCCGGTCGGCTGTCGACCAGCCGCAGGGGGCGCATCGTGGCTATGGGATAGGCGCGCAGGGTCTGCACACCGAAATGCCAGGTGGCGATGAAGGCCCGCTGGTTCGTGAGGGTGTAGAAGGTGCGGCGGCGGTTCCAGAAGGACCGGGCGTGGTAGACCACGGCGGCGATGACGCCCCAGGCAAGGAAGACCATGGCCGCGTTGCCCAAGGTGCTGTTCGCGCTTCCAAGGGTGACGGCGAACAGCGTGATGCCGCCCGCCGACGCCGCGACGGCCGCAAGCGTTTCGCGTCGCCCGAGGTCCCAGAAGAAGCCCTGGACCGGGCCGCCCTGCCATTCGATCTGCTCGCCCTCTCCCAGGATGCCGTCCCAACTGCCCGCCTCGTTCGCGTCAGTAACCCGGACTTCGCGGTCGCGCGGGGTGGGCGGCTTTGTCATTCGTCCTTGACCTGGAGGTCGCGGATCATGGCAAAGACCTTGCCGGCCTCGGCGATGTTCTCGAACCCTGCCTTGGTCGTGCCAAGGTCACCGTCCGAGTCCCGCTCCAGCCGGGCATGCAGCCAGACGGTCGCGGCGCGGGGTCCGGGTTCCAGTTCCAGGTGGGTGGAGGGCGTGATCGGGTAGACCTTGAGACCGGGGAACCGCCCCTGCCGGATCACATAGGCGGCGCGGTTGGTCAGGGCATAGCGGATGTCGCGGTGGGCGGTGCGGGCCTCGACCACCGGGCCGAAGACGAGGAACGCGCCGATCCCGGCGAAGGGCAGGCCGAAGGCGGCGACGAACAGCGCGAGGCCCGCGTCGGCGACGGTCGGGGCATGGGTCAGCTGCCAGAGGCCGTGGAAGAACAGCGAGACGCCGACGATCAGGAAGGGCGAGCCGAAGATCATCAGGAAGATCGCCTTCCCACGCTGGTGCAGGCCAGGGACGGGGGAGCCCTCCCAGAGGACGGTTTCATCGGGGCGGAGGGGGAGGGGGGTCATGTTTCCGCGCCTGTAGAGAGGTCAGCGCGGAACCGGCCCTCGTTTGCCCAGTAGACCGCGTGTCTGGCGTTTTCCACTTCAAGGCCGGGAAAGGCAAACATCGTCCGTAACTGGCCGGCGCGCACATCCCCGAACCAATCGATCCGCGCCTTTCCACGCTCAGGCTCGGCAACGCGAATCTTTTGATGTTTCCGACAGTGGATCATCTGCGCGCGTCTGGTGGTCAGGCCGTAGTGGATAAGCCAGGGGGC
>JBJTSJ010000086.1:0-9477 GCA_046076605.1 Tabrizicola sp. | reverse complement strand
CACGCCCCTTTCAGCAATGCCTCGCGGGTGAGTGTAAGGTTGGAGGCGAGCCAGCGGGCTTCGAGGTCCTTGAGCCGCGCGCCCAGCGCTTCACCTTGAAGACCGGGCATCAGGTCTGCGGCGGTGATCGGGAAGGTTGCGGTAGCGCCGCGACGGACCTCATTATGCCAGCCCGGCGGCGGATGGGCGCCGAAGCTGGCCGCGCGGGTGAGGATCGCATCGAAGCCAAGCGTCTCGCCCAGTTTCCAGCCCAGCGCGGCGGGGGTGTCCGAGCTGCCAAGGGCGCTACGGAGGGCGGAAAGATCGCGCGCCTCGGGCTTGGAGAGGCGCAGGTCGGCGGTCTCGCCGCCGAGGACCGAGAGCCTGCGGAGCCAACGGGGCGGCTCGGTCGCGTCGAGGTGGACGAGGGGGGCGAGCGTGCGGTGGTCCGCCCCAGGGAGGATGCGGGTCAGGATGCCGGACTGGGCCATCGCGGCGACGGCAGGTGCCGGGTCGCGGGCGGTCAGGAGTTTGCGCAACTCGGCGGTGATGCGTTCCCTGGAGATGCCGTCGAGGCCATCCGCCAGCGCTGCGCAGGCGGCCAGGCCTTCGGGGTCGAGGCCTTCCTCCGGGTCGCCATAGGCGGCGTGAAAGCGGAAGAAGCGGAGGATGCGGAGGTAATCCTCGCGGATGCGGGTTTCGGGGTCGCCCACGAAGCGGACGCGGCGCGCTTGCAGGTCGGGGAGGCCGTGCAGGGGGTCGATGACCTGGCCCAGGCGGTCGGCGTAAAGCGCGTTCATCGTGAAGTCGCGGCGTTCGGCGTCCTCTTCGATCCGGGCGGAGAAGGCCACGACGGCGCGGCGGCCATCGGTTTCGACGTCGCGGCGGAAGGTGGTGACCTCGTGCGGCTTGCCCTCGGCCACGACGGTGACGGTGCCGTGGTCGATGCCGGTGGGGACCGGTTTGAAGCCCGCGGCGTCGGCAAGGTGGGTGACGGTTTCGGGCGTCGCGTCGGTGGCAATGTCGACGTCGGCGACCGGCTCGCCCAGCAGAGCGTTGCGGACGCAGCCGCCGACGAACAGCGCCTGATGGCCCGCAGCTTCCAGAGCCAGCATCAGGCTTTGGGTGCCCGGATGGTCCAGCCAGTCGCCTGTGATGTTCATTGCCCTACCCGGTCCGCCAACCCCCGCAGGATACGCGCGGTGGCGCCCCAGATGTAGTAGGGGCCGTAGGGGACAGCGTAATAGCGGCGCCAGACGCCCATCCATTGCCGCCGCTCAACGGCGAAGCGGGCGGGGGTGAGGACGTGGCCAAGGGGGACGGTGAAGACCTCTTCGACTTCGCCTGCCTCGGGCACCGGGTCGAAGGGGCCGCGGATCAGGCCGACGAAGGGGGTGACGGCAAAGCCGGTGACGGTTTCGTGGATGGGGAGGGTGCCGAGGATCTCGACCTGCGCCGGGTCGTCCCGATCTCCTCGCGTGCTTCGCGCAGCGCGGCGGCCCCGGGGCTGGCGTCGGTGGGGTCGACCTTGCCGCCCGGAAAGGCGATCTGGCCGGGGTGGTGTTTCAGGTGCGAGGAGCGTTTGGTCAGGATCAGGCGGGGGCCGTCATCCCGCAGCCAGACCGGGACCAGCACGGCGGCAGGGCGGAGGGGCTTGTCGGTGGCGTGACGAATCCCGGGGTTCAGGTCGAAATCCGAGGACGGCCCCGCCGGGCGGGCAAGCGCCTGTCGCAGGGCGTCCTCGGGGTTGGTCACAGTTTGACGGCCTCGAACCCCAGGGTCTTGGGGTCCAACTCGTAGTGCTTGCCGCAGAACTGGCAGTCGGCGGTGACGACGCCTTCGGCCGTGGTCATCTGCGCGATGTCCTTCTGGCTGTAGATCGACATGGTGTTGCGCACCTTGTCCTCGCTGCAGGAACAGCCAAAGCGGACGGGCTGGGCATCGAAGACACGGGGGCCTTCCTCGTGGAAAAGGCGGACGAGGAGGTCGGTCGGCGGGACCGAGGGGCCGATCATCTCGAGCGTTTCGACGGTGTCGAGGAGGAGGTTGGCGCGGTTCCAGTCGTCGGATTCGGCTCCGCCCAGGATGTCGGCGTGGGTGAGAAGGCCACCCTCACCGCTGCCCTGTTCGGCGGCGACACCGCCCACGGCGGGCATGTGTTGCAGCATGATGCCACCGGCGCGCCAGTGGAGCGGGCGGCCAGGCTCGGCGCTTTCACCATAGGCGAGCTGGAAGCGGGTCGGGATCTGTTCGGATTGGGCGAAGTAGGTCTCGGCGCAGTCGGACAGGCTTTTCCCGGCAATCGGGGTGAAGCCCTGGTAGGGAAGCATGCCTTCGCCCTGGTCGATCATCACGGCGAAATAGCCCTCGCCGATCTGGGAGAACGGGTCGGCATTCGGATCAAGCCGGTCGGCGTCGTAGCTGGCATAAGCGCGAATGCGGGCGGGTTCGCCATCCTCGGTCGGGCCGTAGTAGTCGGTGGCGATAAGGCGGGCCGCGCCCTTGCCGCGGACCTGCAGCGAAAGTTTCCAGCGCAGCTTGATGGTCTGGCCGATCAGCGCGGTGAGGAGCGCGGTTTCGGCCACCAGCGCCTCGATCACGGACGGATAGGCGTGCTGCTTCAGGACCTGGTCCAACGTGCCGTCAAGGCGCGCGACGCGGCCGCGGATGCCCGAGGCGTCAAGCTGGAATGGCAGGACGGTATCGTCCCAGGCGATTTGCGAACCGGTGGTCATGGGGAGTTCCTGATGGTGCCAAATGCTGGCATACCGCGCCTATATAGGCAGGGCAACCGCAGGTCCAAGGGGGGAACCGATGATCCGACGCTATGGCGAGCCGGTGAAGCCGGGGCAAAGCTATCGGCGGCGGCCGGGGGTCTATGCCGTGCTTTTGCAGGGCGACCAGATCCTGGCGACGCATCAGGCCGAGCCGGTGCCGGAGTTCCAGCTGCCAGGCGGCGGGATCGACCGGGGCGAACAACCGATTGCGGCACTGCACCGCGAAGTGTTTGAGGAAACGGGCTGGAAGATCGCCGTAACCCGGCGGCTGGGGGCGTTCCGGCGGTTCACCTACATGCCGGAGTATGACCTTTGGGCCGAAAAGGTCTGCACTGTCTACCTCGCCCGGCCGGTGCTGCGGCTGGGTCCGCCCAGCGAGGCCGGGCATACGGCGGTTTGGCTACCACTCGAACAGGCGGTGGACCGGCTGGGTAATCCCGGGGACCGGGGGATGCTGGCGCGCCTCTTGCGGTAGGAAGTCGACCACGACGCCCGAGACGTCATCGGGAAACGAATCGCTGCCGGATTTCCGCGACAGGTCCCAGACCAGCGATTCAAGCAGGTCAGAGCCGGTCAGATGCGCGGATCGGCGCAGGCTGTCGGCCAGGCCCTCCTGACCGAAATCCTCACCCGACGGCAGGGGGCATTCGGTAAACCCGTCCGAGACGAGCACCAGCCGGTCGCCGGGGCCGAAGGGCATGACCAGCCGTTCGAAACTGGCGTCGGGCAGGAGGCCGACGGGAAGCCCACCCTGGCCAAGTTGTTCAAGGCGACCGTCAGCGCGGATCAGCATCGGATGCGGATGCCCGGCCTGCACCAGTTCCAGCACGCCGCGGGCAAGATCCACCATCGCAATGGCGATGGTAAAGTATTGTTCGGCCTGGATTTCATCCAGCATCAGCCGGTTGAAGCGTTCGACGACCTGTTCGGGCGGCAGCAGGTAATGGCTGCCATCCGCCCCCTTGGCGAAGGCGAGGTTCTGTTCGGTCGAGGAGCCGGTCAGAAACCCGGCAAGCCGCGCGGTCATCATCGCCGAAGCGACGCCATGGCCTGAAACGTCGATTGAATAGGCGACAAAGCGGGTGTCGTCTACGCGGAAGCTGCCGACCAGATCACCACCGACGCGGCCCGAATTCCGCAACAGAAGCGAAACCCGGGCGTCGCCGTAATCGCGCACCCGGTCGCGCACCAGGGTCTGCTGCAGTTTCCGCGCTTCGATCAGATCACGGTCAAGCGAATCATACAGCTTTTGCAGTTCCGCCAGCGTCGAGCTGATGACCTTGTTCTTGGCCAGCACCTCGGCCTGCATCGCAAGCATCCGTTCGCCCGCCCGCAGCCGGGCACGCAGCTCGTTGGAGGCGACGGGCTTGGTCATGAAGTCGTCAGCCCCGGCTTCCAGCCCATCGGCGATTTCGGTCTTTTCCGACTTGGAGGACAGGAGGATGAAATAGCCATAGGATTCGCGACCCAAACCACGGAATTCACGACAGAATTCCAGACCGGTCATCCCCGGCATCATCCAGTCGCTGATGATGATGTCGACGTCCTGCACACGGCAAAGGTCAAGCGCCGCCTGGCCGGAATCGCATTCGCTGACCCGGTAGCCCCAGCGGTTGAGCTGCATCGTCACCATATGGCGCTGCGCCCGGCTGTCATCGACCACCAGCACGTGCCGTGGCGCATCGCCGGCCTGCATTTCTGATTCAACCCTCATCGCGGCGGCAAACACGTCAACCTCTCCACCTTGCAGAGGGCAGACTGCCGGGCAGGCCTTAACGCCGGATGAACGTTAAAATGCGCTGCATCTCACCCGGTCGGAGCGACCATTTGTTAACGCTCCCCACGCCAGATTGGCCCATGGGAAACGCTATCGGATGATGTGATGATCGACTGGCAACGGGTTGACGAATTGCGGGACGAGATCGGCGCCGACGGCTTTGCCGAAGTGGCCGACATGTTCCTGGAAGAGGCGGAGGGCGCGGTCAAGGCCCTGCTGCGCGGCATTCCCGCGGAAGAGGTCGAGGGGCAGCTGCACTTTCTGAAAGGCAGTGCCCTGAACCTTGGCCTTTCGGAACTGGCCGCGATCTGCCAGGACGGCGAACGTCGCGCCGCCGCCGGGGAAGGGGCGCTGGTCGATGTCTCGCTGGTCGCCTCGGTCTACCGCACCTCGCGCGCAGCCCTGATCAGCGGACTGTCGACGGGTGAAGCCGGGGCAGCCTGAGAAGGCGCACTTGTGACATATGATGTCGGTCCGAATGCGGCGCGGCGCGTTTCAACGGCGGGGCACGCATGGCGGACAAGCCTTGCGACAGCAATACTGACCAGTTGCTCGTCGATGAGGTCGTGCCTTCACATGTTCCAACAGCGCCAAGAAGCCGAAGTGGCCCGCAAAGGACCGTTGACGCCCGGTCGCGGCTTTCTCAGATCAGGAACTCGGACAGCGCATCGTCGGACGTGATGTCGCGAAAGGCGAGACCCGCCGCGTCCATCCGTTCGGTAAAGGCGGCAAAACCCCCTGCCGAACGGGTTTCGATACCGATCAGAACCGAGCCGAAATTGCGGGCGGACTTCTTGAGGTATTCAAAACGGGTGATGTCATCATCCGGTCCAAGCAGGTTCAGGAATTCGCGCAGCGCGCCTGGACGTTGCGGCATCCGAAGGATGAAGTACTTTTTCAGCCCGGCATAGCGCTGCGCACGCTCCTTCACTTCGGGCAGGCGTTCGAAGTCGAAGTTCCCGCCCGAGGTGACGCAGACCACGGTCTTGCCCCTGATCTCCTCGGCGAGTTCCGGCAGGACATCGACCGAAAGGGCGCCTGCTGGTTCCAGCACGATGCCTTCGTGGTTCAGCATCTCCAGCATGGTACCGCAGATCCGGTCTTCTGGGGCCAGAAGGACGTCATTGCGGTCGATCCAGGACAGCATGCGGAAGGTGTTGTCGCCGACGCGAGCCACAGCGGCGCCGTCGACGAAGCTGTTGATCTTCGGCAGTTTCACCGGCGCGCCTTCGGCCAAGGCGGCGGCAAGGCTGGCCCCACCGAGGGGCTCGACAAAGCGGAAGTCGGTGGAGGGTGACACCTCGCGCAGGTAGCCGGTGACGCCAGAGGAGAGACCGCCCCCACCCACCGGCAGGACCACCAGGTCGGGTGCCTGGCCCAGCTGCGCCAGCATTTCCACGCCGACAGAGGCCTGACCCTCGATGACGTCGGGGTCGTCGAAGGGCGACAGGAAATGCGCCTGCGCCTCGGCACACCAGGTCTGGGCGGCGGCGAGGGTCTGGTCGAAGTAGTCGCCAGTCAGCTCGATCCGGATGTTGTCGCCGCCGAAGACGCGGGTCTTGTCGATCTTCTGCTGCGGCGTGGTGACCGGCATGAAGATCACGCCCTGCACCCCGAAATGGCGGCAGGCATAGGCCATGCCCTGGGCGTGGTTCCCAGCGCTGGCGCAGACGAACTGGTGTTGGTCGGGCTGACGGGCGCGCACCTTGCGCATGGCGTTGAACGCCCCGCGCAGCTTGTAGCTGCGGACGGGCGACAGATCCTCGCGCTTGAGCCAGATTTCGGCGTCGTAGCGCGCGGAAAGGAAGTCGTTCCGCTGCAAGGGCGTCTCGGGAAACAGGTCCCGGAGGGCTGCGGTGGCGGCGCGGGCGAGGGCGGGAAAGTCGGTCATCCGTTCCCAATGCCGGAAGGCCGGGCGCATGGCAAGGAATGCCTTTGCATGCCGAATTGTGCCCCGCACAGCGCTGTCCTTGCCCTTGCGGAGTTTTCGTTCTAATCGCCAGCGAAACCGGGACGGAGCCATCCTCATGCTGAAGCCGAAGAAAGTTGTGCTGGCCTATTCGGGCGGGCTCGATACCTCGATCATCCTCAAGTGGCTGCAGACCGAGTACGGCTGCGAAGTGGTGACCTTCACGGCCGACCTCGGCCAGGGAGAAGAACTGGAGCCCGCGCGGGCGAAGGCCCTGCTGATGGGGATCAAGCCCGAGAACATCCACATCATCGATGTGCGTGAGGAATTCGTGCGGGACTTCGTGTTCCCGATGTTCCGGGCCAATGCGCTGTACGAGGGGCTGTATCTGTTGGGGACCTCGATTGCCCGGCCGCTGATCTCGCAGCATTTGGTGCGGATCGCGCAGGAGACCGGGGCGGATGCGGTGGCGCACGGGGCGACGGGCAAGGGCAATGACCAGGTCCGGTTCGAGCTGTCGGCAGCGGCCTTGGACCCAGGCATCAAGGTCATCGCGCCGTGGCGGCTGTGGGACCTGACCAGCCGGACCAAGCTTTTGGAGTTTGCCGAGGCGAACCAGATCCCGATTGCGAAGGACAAGCGGGGCGAAGCGCCGTTCAGCGTTGATGCGAACCTTCTGCACACCTCTTCCGAGGGCCGCGTGCTGGAGAACCCGGCCGAGGAATTCCCGAACTATGTGCTGCAGCGCGTGGTGCCAGTGGAAGAGGCGCCCGATCAGGCCGAGATGGTGGAAATCACCTTCGAAAAGGGCGACGCGGTCGCGATCAATGGCGAGCGGCTGAGCCCAGCCACGATCCTGACCCGGCTGAACGAGATCGGCGGCAAGCATGGCGTGGGCGTGCTGGATCTGGTCGAGAACCGCTTCGTCGGGATGAAGTCGCGGGGGGTCTACGAGACGCCGGGTGGCACCATCCTTCTGGAGGCGCATCGGGGGATCGAGCAGATCACGCTGGATGCTGGTGCGGGGCATCTGAAGGACAGCATCATGCCGCGCTATGCCGAACTGATCTACAACGGCTTCTGGTTCAGCCCGGAGCGCGAGGCGTTGCAGGCACTGATCGACAAGACGCAGGAGCATGTGTCAGGCACGGTCCGGGTCAAGCTGTACAAGGGCCGGGTCGCGACGGTGGCGCGATGGTCGGATCATTCGCTCTATTCGGAAAAGCACGTGACTTTCGAGGAAGACGCGGGCGCCTACGATCAGAAGGACGCGGAAGGCTTCATCCGGCTGAACGCGCTGCGGCTGAAACTGATCGCGACCCGCAATGCGCGTGTGGCGAAGTAGGCCTACGGTCCAGATTTTGACTCCACTGGCGTCGGTCGCGAAGGTCGGGCGGCCGATGTGGTCGGCGCGGACGAAGGAAATGGCCCTCCCGGCCTGCGCAGGCTTGCTTCGGCGTTCGGCACTGACGTCCTTCCACTGGAAAGCTGTCCTGGCGCGCTTCATCGTCATGGGTCAACCTCCGCGCGCCTCCGTTGGCGACGTTGATGATGCTGAGGCGGTTCGAGGTAAGTGGCCAGGTGAAGGTGTCAGTCGCGGTGCCGAGCCAGGAGCTGCCGGACGCATCATGGGAGCGCATCGTCGCCCTCTCCCATCCCCTCCCATACTTAAGGGGGAGGAGAGACGCTTGGGATGGGTGGCTCGCTAAGGATTGGCCTCGATCGTCTGGTTCAGCCAGGGCACGAATTTCGAGATGTCGGTGTAGGCCGAGAAGAGCGCGGTTTCCTCGCAGCCCTGGCCTGACGTGGCGGAGAGGCCCCAGCTGACGATGCCAGCCTGGATGTAACCGCCGCCCTCTACCGGCACGACCAGGGGGCCGCCGCTATCTCCGTTGCAGGAGGTCTTGCCGCCTTCGAAGGTGCCGGAGCAGATCATGTTCTCGGACACGGCGTCGGGGGCCTTGGCCATGAGTTCGTCCCAGATGGCGAAGGCGTCCTCGTCGCCGACGCCCAGGGTCTGGACGGCGTAGCCGAAGCTGCCGGCGGCGTCCTGGGCGCGGGCTTCCAGCATGGCGGAATTGCACATCGCGCGGTCGAGGACCTGGATCTGCGCCTGTCGCAGCTCGGGCGAAGGGTTCGCACCTTCCTGAAGGCCCCAGCCGGTGACGATGGTGGTGACGCCCTGCTGGTTGAGGAGGTCGCCGTATTCGGCGTCGGGGACCTCGATGGTCTGGAAGGGGACCTGGGGGGCGCGGGAAAGCTTGATGAGCGCGATGTCGAAGTCGAACTGGGTGCCCTGGTAGGACGGGTGGCGGAAGATCGCCTCGGCCGGGATCAGGTCGCCGGTGCCGGGGGTCAGGGTGTTGGTGCCGACGAGGACGGAAACGTCGGAGGGGGCGAGGTCGGCGAAGCTGCCGTCGTCCTGGGGCATGTGGATGCAGTGGGCGGCGGTGAGGACCCAGCGGTCGAGCACCATGGAGCCGCCGCAGAACTGGGCGTCAGTGGAGACGGGGGCGCCGCCGACAAGGAGGGCGACCTGCCAGGGCCAGGCGCCCTCGGCTGCGACTTCGCCGCCGATGACCTTGGCGCCGGCTTCGGTGGCGTGTTTGGCGCGTTCGGCCTTGGCGCCGGATTTGGCGTAGAGGAAGGGGGAGGCGGTGACAGGTTGGTCCTCGGCCAGCGCTGGGGTGGCGAGGAGGAGGGCGAGGCAGAGGGCGCGGAGGGTCATTCAGGGCTCCATCGGAGTGAGGCGGATGATCTGGCGGATCAGGGTGAGGGGGGCGGGTTTCAGGGTGAAGCGGCGGGAGGTGGCGTCGGGGTCGAGGCGGGTTTCGAGCCAGGCGGTCATCGGGTCGGGTGTGGTGGCGCGGTTGGTTTCCGTCGTGGCGAGGCGGGTGAGGTCGACGCGGGGGGCGTCGGGGGTGGCGGGGACGGCGAGGGTCCAGATTTCTTCCAGGCCGCCGGGGCTGGTGGGTTCGATCATGAGGCCGACTCGGGCGGATTCCCCGGGGGCGAGGCGGTTGGAGAGGTTTTGC
>JBJTSJ010000085.1:0-2572 GCA_046076605.1 Tabrizicola sp. | reverse complement strand
ATGTCGCGCCCGAAGCCGCCGCGGGCGGGCCACTGGCCAGGCTGCGAGATGGCGACATCGTCCGGCTGGACGCTGTGGCCGGGACACTGACCGTCCTTGCCTCCGATTTCGACAGCCGCACGCCAGTCGTGGCGGACCTGTCGGCCAATGAATACGGCATCGGGCGCGAGCTTTTCGCTGCGTTCCGCCGCAACGTCGGGTCAGCCGACACCGGCGCCGCCCTCGTTCTGTGACACTTGTAGGGTGGGCAAACTGCCCACCGCCGCCTGAAGGAAACCTCCATGACCCCCGCCCAGCAATCCGTCAAAGCCGCCGAGATCTGCCGCCTGGCCCCCGTGGTCCCGGTCCTGGTGATCGACGACCTCGCCCATGCCAGGCCGCTGGCCGAAGCCCTGGTCGCCGGTGGCCTGCCTGCGCTGGAGGTGACCCTGCGCACGCCCGTGGCACTCGATGCGATCCACGCGATGGCCGAAGTGCCAGGCGGCGTCGTGGGCGCGGGCACGCTGCTGACCCCCGCCGACGTCAAGGCCGCCAAGGCTGCGGGCGCGACCTTCGGCGTCTCACCGGGTGCCACGAACCGCATCATCGCGGCTTGCGAGGATGAGGGCCTCCCCCTCCTCCCCGGGGCCGCCACCGCGACCGAGATCATGCAGCTTTTGGAAAAGGGCTACACTGTCCAGAAATTCTTCCCCGCGGAACAAGCGGGCGGTGCGGCCTACCTGAAATCCATCGGCTCGCCCATCCCGCAGGTCAAGTTCTGCCCCACGGGCGGCATCAGCCTGAAGATCGCGCCGGATTACCTGGCGCTGAAGAACATCCTTTGCGTCGGCGGCAGCTGGGTTGCCCCGAAAGAGGCGATGGCCAAGGGCGACTGGGCCGAGGTCACCCGCCTTGCCCGCGAGGCTACCGCTCTCAGCCGTTAAGGCCCTGCCGCCCGATCCGTCCACCGCGACGGCGCGGCACGGCGGGTTCGGCCAGCGCCTGGTGCAGGACGGCGGACATCGGATGGTCGGGCGCGGGGCGTGCGTAGGTGTCGATCAGGACCTGCACCGCCTCGGGCACCGACCGCCCCACCGGGATCGACAGCGCCCAGTCCATGAAGATCGACCGGCATTCACCCGCCGTGATGCCGTCAATCCGGTAGCTTTCCCGCACCAGTCCCTTCGGGTCCGCCTCAGCCAGCTCCATCCCCTGCCCCTCCGTCCTTGCCGACCAGCCGATCGACCGCCGCCTCTGCCGTCGCGACCGCCTGCGCCAGCATCCCCGCCAGCGCCGCCGCATCCGCCGCCCCCACTTCGCGCAGGATGAAGCTGCGGCCGCCCTCGCCGATGCTGTCGAAGTCCAGCGCCCGGTCACCCAGCAGCCGCGCCGCCGCATACAGGCGCCAGGACAGCCTGTAGGCAGCGGTCAGCCCTTGCACGTCCGAATCCGGCATGACAGCGCCCGCCGCCGCCAGTTGCCGCTCAACACTCCGCGCCGGACTGCCCACCAGCAAGGCACAGGTCTGAGCCGCAAGCTCGACATCCATCATCCGCCCCGGGCCGTTCTTCGCCTCCCAGTCCCCTTGCGCGGGCTTGGCGGCCTGCAACCGCGCCCGCATCTCGGCCACGTCGCTGCGCACCGTCGCACCACCGCCCTTCAACACCAGCAACGACCGCCGGAACGCCTCCACATCCCCCGCCAACGTCGGCTCGCCCGCCAGCACCCGCGCGCGGGTCAGGGCAAGGTGTTCCCAGGTCCAGGCCTCGGTCTCCTGATAGGTGGTGAAGCTTTGCAGGCTGGTCGCCACTGGCCCGGCCCGCCCCGAAGGCCGCAGCCGCATGTCGACCTCATAAAGCCGCCCCTCCGGCATCTGCGCTGTCAGCGCGGTCACCAGCGCCTGGGTCAGCCGCGCGTAGTAGGGCCGCGTTGCCAGCGGGCGCGGACCGTCCGAAGTCTCGACCCCCTCGGCGTCATAGATCACGATCAGGTCCAGGTCCGACCCCGCGTTCAACCGCGCGGCCCCCATCGAACCCATGCCGAGGACCACCGCCCCACGCCCCGGCATCGCCCCGTGCTTGCGCGCAAAGTCGGCGGAGACCTCGTCCCAGATCACGCCCACCACCGCCTCGGCCAGGTCGGCATATTGCTTGCCCGCCTCGAACCCGTCGATCAGCCCGCGCAAATGGTGGACGCCCACCCGGAAGTGCCACTCCTTCATCCAGCGCCGCGCCATGTCCAGCCGCGCCTCGTAATCCGAAGCCAGTCCCAACCGCGCCGACAAGTCGGCCCGCAAACCCGCCATCGCCGGCCAGTCGCCCCAGAAACTGCCGCCGATCACCCCGTCCAGGACGCTCGCGTTCCGCGACAAGTACCGTGCAAGGCCAGGCGCCGACCCCGCGATGTCGATGATCAGCTCGATCAGCGTCGGGTTCGCTTCGAACAGCGAGAAGATCTGCACCCCCGCCGGAAGCCCCGCGAGGAACCCGTCCAGCGCCACCAGCGCCTCGTCCGGGTTCGCCGCCCGCGCCAGTTCGCGGAGAAGCCGCGGCCGCAAGCGCCGGAAGATCGCCTGCGCCCGTTCCGACCGCAG
>JBJTSJ010000084.1:0-7028 GCA_046076605.1 Tabrizicola sp. | reverse complement strand
CGGACCCCCGTGGGATATTTATGGACAGATGAAAGGGTTTGTTAACCTTGGCCTGCAAGATTGTACGGGCGGTACAGGCGGGGACGCCGATGACCGCGACAGGTGAAACCCTGCCTCGGTTCGCTGGGGCTGGGCGCCGTTCCTACCATTTCATCTGTCTACAAGTATCACGGGGTCCGGGGCAGCGCCCCGGGAGTGTTGCAGCAGAGCGAGGCCGAGCATGAGCCGCCTCGACCGCCTTCTTCGCCCGCGCCACATTGCCGTTCTTGGGGCGGGTTGGGCGCTGAATGTCATCGAACAGTGCCGCAAGATGGGCTTCAAGGGCCCGGTCTGGCCGGTGCATCCGACCAAGAGTGAGATCGGGGGGCTGCGGGCTTATGCCTCGCTCTCCGCCCTGCCGGAGGCGCCAGACGCCGTCTTCATCGGGGTGAACCGCTTTGCGACCATCGAGGTCGTGGCGGAACTGGCCGCGATGGGGGCGGGCGGGGCGATCTGTTTCGCCTCGGGCTGGACCGAGGCGGGAGAGCCGGGGTTGCAGGACAGGCTCGTTGCGGCGGCGGGGGACATGCCGATCCTGGGGCCAAACTGCTATGGGGTTATCAACTACCTCGATGGGGCGCTGCTGTGGCCGGACCAACATGGCGGGGTGCCGGTCACCAAAGGCGTGGCGCTGGTCAGCCAATCCTCGAACATCGTCATAAACATGGGCATGCAAGCCCGGGGGCTGCCGGTGGCCTATGTCGCCTGTCTGGGCAATGCCGCCGTGGTGGGATTGGCCGAACTGACCGGGGCGCTGCTGGATGATCCGCGGGTGACTGCAGTGGGGCTTTATATCGAGGGGATCGACGATGCTCCGGCCTTTGGCGCTCTGGCCGAGAAGGCGCGGGCCTTGGGCAAGGGGGTGGTCGCGATCAAATCGGGGAAGACCGAGCTTAGCCGGACGGCTGCGGCGTCGCACACGGCCTCCTTGGCTGGCGGCGGGGCGGCGTCGTCGGCCTTCCTGCGCCAGATCGGGGTGGCCGAGGTGAATACGCCTTCAGAGCTGATCGAGACGCTGAAGATCTTCCATGTCCACGGCCCGCAGATCGGCACGCGGATCTGTTCGCTGTCCTGTTCCGGGGGCGAGGCGGGGCTGGTGGCGGACCTTGCGGCGCCATATGGGATCGACTTCCCGCCGGTGCCGCAGGCGACGCATGATCGCCTCTTCGCGGTGTTGGGCGAGATCCCGACTATCAGTAACCCGTTGGATTACCACACCTTCATCTGGGGTGACGGGCCGAAGACGACCGAGGTCTTCAGCGCGATGCTGGAGGCCTATGATGCGGGGATGTACATCATCGACACTCCGCGTGCGGATCGCTGTGACCCGTCAAGCTATCAGCCCGCGCTGGATGCGATTGTGGCTGCGCAAAAGGCCACGGGGAAGATCGCCTTCCCGGTCGCCTCGATGGCCGAAAACTTTGGCGAGCCCAGGGTTGCAGCGATGATGGAGCAAGGTGTCTGCACGCTGTTGGGCCTGGAGACGGCACTGGCGGCGATCACGGCCGCGCAGAGACCGCCGGGGGTACCGGGATGGCGGCCTGCGAAGGCCTTGCCGCAGCGTCAGGTTCGGATGCTGACGGAAGCCGAGGGCAAGGACCTTCTGGCCGGGGCAGGCATCGCGGTGCCGGGGTCGGTGACTGGGGCTACGATTGCCGAGGTGGCCGCAAAGGTCGGTTTTGCGGCGCCCTATGTGTTGAAGGGGCTGGGGTTCGCCCACAAGACCGAAGCGGGGGCAGTGCGGTTGGGGCTGGCCTCGCTGGACGGTCAGGCCGAGATGCTGGGAGCCTCGGGCTATCTGGTCGAGGAGATGGTGACGGGCGCGGTGGCCGAGGTGCTTCTGGGCTTGCGGCGCGACCCGGTCTATGGGGTTACGCTGACGCTGGGGATGGGTGGGGTGACGGCGGAGGTGCTTGCTGACACGGTGACGCTGGTGCTGCCGGTGACCGAGGCTGAGGTGCTGGAGGCTGCGAAGGGTCTGCGGCTTTGGCCGCTGCTCGATGGCTATCGGGGGCGTCCGCGCGCGGACATGGCGGCGGTTGCGGCGATGGCGGTGCGGCTGGGGGCGCTGATGCTGGCGGACGAGGGCCTTGAGGAGATTGAAATCAATCCGGTCATGGTGCGCGAAACGGGCACCGTGGCGGTGGATGCTTTGGTCAGGAGGGTGTGATGCCGGAAATGCAGATGCGGACCGAAGGGCCGATCAAGACCCGCCGCGAGGGGGCGGTGCTGGAGGTGACGCTGGACGTGCCCAAGGCCAATGCGATCAGCCTGGCGACGAGCCGGGTCATGGGCCTCGCGTTCCGGGACTTCCGGGATGATGACAGCTTGAGGGTCTGCATCCTGCGCGCGGCGGGGGAAAAGTTCTTCTGCCCCGGCTGGGACCTGAAGGCGGCAGCCGAGGGCGACGCGGTCGATGGCGACTATGGCGTGGGCGGCTTTGGCGGCCTGCAGGAGTTGCCGAACCTGAACAAGCCGGTCATCGCGGCGGTGCAGGGCATCTGTTGCGGCGGGGGGCTGGAGCTGGCCCTGTCGGCGGACCTGATCCTGTGTTCCACCAACGCGACCTTTGCCCTGCCGGAAATCCGGTCCGGCACGGTGGCCGATGCCGCCAGCATCAAGCTTCCCAAACGCATTCCTTATCATGTGGCGATGGACCTGCTGCTGACCGGGCGGTGGTTCGATGCCGAGGAGGCGCAGCGCTGGGGGCTGATCAAGGAGGTCTGTGCGCCGGAGGACCTGATGGCCAAGACCTGGGACCTGGCGCGACTTCTGGAAAGCGGGCCGCCCCTCGTCTATGCCGCGATCAAGGAAGTGGTGCGCGAGGCAGAGAACATGCGCTTCCAAGACGCGCTGAACCGGATAACCAAGCGGCAGATGCCGACGGTGGACCGGCTGTATTCCAGCGAGGACCAACTGGAGGGCGCGAAAGCCTTCGCCGAAAAGCGCGATCCGGTGTGGAAGGGGCGCTAAGGCGTGCTATCCTTTTTGTGCTGAACCCATGGGGAGGCGAGGCATGACGCACTTGGGCTTTGTGAGGTCGGGCCTTTCGCTCGCGGCCACGATCCTTTGGGGTGGTCTTGCGCAGGCCGAAGCCACCTTCGTCCCCGGCGAGACACAGTATATCGCGGCGCTGGGGGACCCGAAGGCCAACTCGGGCACGGATGCCGAGACCTGGGGGTTCTGGGAGATTGACCCGGGCCCGCGCGGAGTATGGTCGACGGAGTTCGGCGAGTTGATGGCGCGGGGCGGCAAGGCTCCGGCAGGGTGGCAGTTCGATCCGGCCTCGTGGTGGCTGGAGGAACATGGGCTGATCATGGAAGCGCCGAGCTTTCCGCTTCCTGCGGGAAAGTATGTGGTGACGGGCGGGCGTGAGGTGACCTCGGTCCTGACCGTGGCCGCGCCGGATGCCGAGGGGCGCCAGACCTGGAGCCTGGCGGATGGCGCGACGATCTACGACGTGACGCATCTGCGCTGCCGGGCGGCGGTCTATACCGCCAAGGCGGGGCAGTCCTGCACACCGGACAGGACCCCGACCCATGTCTTTCCGATGGACCCGGGGCGCGCGATGCCCATGGTCGAGGGGTGCGAGAAGCAGGATTATCAGGTGCTGATCGTCATCGGGCGGATGGTCGAGAGCTGAGCGGTCTGGCAGCCGCGCCGAGAACGGTCTAGCCTTCCCGGAAAGGGAGGCCGCGATGCCCAACCACGACTACACCACCCGCATTCTCTGGACCGGCAACCGTGGCGAGGGGACGGCGCATTACAAGGCCTATGACCGGACTTGGGACATTGCCGTGCCAGGGAAGGCGTTGATCCACTGCTCGAACGACCCGCTGCTGGGCGGGGACCCATCGAAGATGAACCCGGAGGATCTGCTCCTGTCGGCGCTCTCGGCCTGTCACATGTTGTGGTATCTGCACTATGCCAGCGACGCGGGGGTCGTGGTGACGTCCTACTCGGACAGCCCCTTGGGTGTAGGCGAGGTGAGACGCGGTGGGGCGGGGCGGTTCGTGAAGGCGACGCTCCGGCCGCATGTCGTGGTGAAGCCGGGAACGGACCTGGTGGCGGCCGAGGCGATCCATCACCGTATCCATGAGGTCTGCTTCATAGCGCGGTCAGTGAACTTTCCGGTGGACTACGCGCCGACGTTCGAGGTCGGCTGACCGACCGCTCGTCGTCGACTTCGTCGCTCCTCGCTTGCGACGAGAAGACGAAGTCGCACGAGGAGCGGTTCCCCCGCGACATTCGGTGTCGCAAACCGGACGGTGGCGCGGCAGGGGGGCCGCTAGGGTCGCGGGCGATTGCCGGGGGGCGACATGGACGAGACGGATTACATCATCGTAGGCGCAGGCTCGGCGGGCTGTGTGCTGGCCGAGCGGCTGTCAGCCTCGGGTCGGCACAAGGTCACGGTGGTGGAGGCCGGGGGGACGGACCGGCGGTTCTTCGTGCAATTGCCGTTGGGCTACGGGAAGCTGTTCTACGATCCGACGGTGAACTGGTTGTACAAGACGGAACCCGACCCCGGCCTGAACGGGTCGCGGGACCATTGGCCGCGGGGCAAGATCCTGGGCGGGTCGTCCAGCATCAACGCGATGGTCTGGATCCGCGGCCATCGAGCTGACTACGAGGATTGGGGCCGCGACAACGCGGGCTGGGGTTGGGAGGACTGTCTCGCCGCCTACCGGGCGATGGAGGACAACGAGGCGGGCGGTGACGCCTATCGCGGCAAGGGCGGGCCCTTGTTCATCTCGGCCAACCGGTCGGGGCTGCATCCTTTGGTGCCGTCCTATGTCGCGGCCTGCGGCCAGGCGGGGCTGGCGGAGAACCCGGACTTCAACGGGGCCGAACAGGAAGGCGCGGGCATCTACCAGATGACGATCAAGGCGGCGCGGCGGAACTCGGCGGCGCGGGCCTTCCTGCGGCCGGCGATGAAGCGGGCGAATGTGCGGGTGGTCACCGGCGCCATGGTCACGCGGGTGGTGATCGAGGGCGGCCGGGCCGTGGGCGTGGAATACCGCCAGGGTGGCGAGACGCGGGTGCTGCGGGCGCGCGCCGAGGTGATCCTGTCGGGGGGCGCGATCAACTCACCGCAGTTGTTGCAGCTGTCGGGGATCGGGCCGGGGGCGCTGTTGCAGTCGCTGGGCATCCCGGTGGTGCAGGACAACCCGAATGTGGGCGACCATCTAAGCGACCACCAGGGGATCAACTATACCTGGGCGATGACGGTGCCGACCTACAATGACGAGCTGCGGCCCTGGTGGGGCAAGGTTCGCGCCGGTCTTCAGTATTTCCTGGGCGGCGGCGGGCCGCTGGCCAAGTCGATCAACCATGGCGGGGGGTTCTTCCGGACCAGGCCGGACCTCGACCGGCCGAACATGCAGCTGTATTTCCAGGCCTTCTCGACCCTGATCCCGCGTGAGGGAGAACGGCCCCTGTTGACACCTGACCCCTGGTCGGGCCTGTCGATCGGGTTGTCGAACTGCCGCCCCACCAGCCGGGGGCATATCCGGCTGCGGACGGGGCGGGCCGAGGATCATCCGGTGATCACGGCGAATGCCTTTTCCACCAACAACGACGTCGAGGAGATGCTGGCCGCCGTGAAGTTCCTGCGCAAGATCGCGGCGCAACCGGCGCTGGCTTCGCTGATCAAGGAAGAGCTGCGGCCGGGGCCGGAAGTGCAGTCGGACGAGGCGCTGATCAACGATTTCCGCGCGCGGTCGGGGACGGTCTATCATCCAAGCTGCACCTGCCGGATGGGGCCTGACTCGACGTCCTCGGTCGTCGATGCGGGCCTTCGGGTACATGGGGTCGGCGGCTTGCGGGTGATCGACGCGAGCGCCTTCCCGAACATCATCGCCGGAAACACCAATGCGCCCTCGATGCTGATGGGCTGGAAGGGCGCAGAGCGGGTGCTGGCCGACGCGCGATAGGCGTTGCGCCCCCGTCATGCCCGGCGACGCAGGGCCCGGTAGGGGCAGACGTCGGCCTCAAACGGGACATGACGGCGGCGGAAGGTGGTGTCTGGCAAGAGTTCGGGCGCAGTAATCCGGTCCATGCGGAAATGGCGGAACCCGTCGCGGCTGGGGTCCCAGGCGACAAGATACCAGAGCGGCGGCAGGATCAGCATCGCCTGTGGCTCGACCGTGCGCGTGGTCCGCGCGCCCTTGGCGTCACGGTAGCGAAAGCGCAGGAGCTGGCGGTTCAGGAAGGCTGTCTCGAAGGCCGGTAGCAGGCGCGCGTCCATCGGGCGCAGGTCGGAGAGGTCCTGTTCCGGGGCGATCTGGCCGACATGCAGGCAGTCGAGGAACCGGCGGAGGTCGCGCAGCCGGTCGGGCGGCAGGGCGCGTTCGATCTTGGCAAGGCCTGTGTCGGCGAGGCTGGCGAAGGGCAAGTTCCCGGCTGCGCGCACGGCGGCGACGCTGATCAGCAGGGCAAAGACCTCGGCCACTGTCAGGCGCGGGGTGGTCTGCACCGACTGGGGGTCAAGCTGTAGCCCGCCGCCCCGCCCGGCTTCGGAGTGGATGACAAAGCCCTGGTCCCGCAGCGCGACGATGTCACGCAGGATCGTACGGCGCGAGGCTCCGGTTTCCTGCGCAAGTTCGGCCACCGTCGCCGTGCTGCTGCGGCGGAGGTGGCGGATAAGCGTGTCCTGGCGGCTGCGGCTGTCCATGGCTGAAACCTAACGGTTTTGGTGACAGATGATGGCACCTTTTCGATCTAGGCCGGGCGTGCAATCGTCAACAAGGAGAATGACATGCAACGCACTGCCGTGAACCCGTGGGACTGGTCGCTGGCGCTGGGCTACAATCAGGGAGAAGTGCTGGAAGGCCTGAGCCGCCAGTTGGTCTGCGCCGGGCAGACTGCCGTCGACGGATCGGGCGCGCCGCAGTTTCCGGGCGACATGCGCGGCCAGGTCGAGCTGGTCCTGGACAATCTTGAGGCTGTTCTGTCCAAGGCCGGCATGGGCCTGGGCAATGTGGTTAAGC
>JBJTSJ010000083.1:0-9162 GCA_046076605.1 Tabrizicola sp. | reverse complement strand
GGCCGCAAACGAGGCCGGACACATGTCAGCACCCGACGACGCGCCAGGATCAGCTCCAAAAATCCCTCTTGCGCATGGGGCGGTTACACATGCTGCACCATCGCCGGTAACGGAATCGTCGCCCGTGCCGGTGATGACATTCTCAATCCCGAACAGCGAATCCGTGCCCAGCCCGGTGGCGATTCCGGTGGCAAGGTTCACGTTCACCGAGGTGGTATTGTCGGCAAAAACGGGAGCGAAGGCGCCCGCCGGCGTCAGGAGGTCCGTCAGGTTGCGGCTGTAATCGGCAGTGTCGATCCCGGCGCCACCGTAAAGCGTGTCGTCGCCACCGCCCGAGCCACCGATCAGCGTATCGTTGCCGTCTCCGCCATAAATCCGGTCGGACCCAGTGCCACCATCAAGAAGATCGTTTCCGGCGCCTGTGCCCGCCGCAGGACCACCACGGATCGTATCGCCACCACCAGCACCCCAGATGGAGTCATTCTCGGCATCAGAGCCGGTTAGCGTGGTGTCACCGCCGCCTGTGCCCTCAAGTGTCGCCATGCTCTTCGTCCCTCTGCCTCAGCGGCGCGACCTAGCCTTGATTTTTTGTCCTTTTCGGGGCCGACTACACTGCTTCCAAGCACAAAGCAGCGCATCATTCCTTCATGGTTGGCTATTGTCGATCAGGTTTTCCCCAAGAATCTTTTCGTGAAGAGAGATTACAATGTGCACATTCAAAATGCGAGTCCCGAGGCCTCAACTTCGTTAACAACACGGCGGGACTGGCCATATGTTGCCCGCCCTGCCGCTGTTTTGAGCTCGGGGAACAGCTCCAGTATCTCCAAACGCTGGGCATTTCCGATGCCTTTCAGCGACGTATCGTCAGGATGGAACGTCTCGGTCCAGACGCCATTGGTCAGAACGACCTCGTGACGGTCGCACATGAAGTGGATGTAGGTTGTCCCGCTGGACTGCACTGTGTGCACGCCCTGAGCTGCCAGGTGCTTGGCTGCGACCAGCACTTCGCGCTCTGCATATCGCACGGAAACGCGGGTGTTGGTGACCAGGACGCGGTGGTTCGGAGATACCATCATGTCGCGCTCGGGCAGGCCCTTGCCCAGTGAGCCCTGCTGGATGAAAACTGGCAACAGATGCGGGTCAGCCTGGAAGTCGTGCAGGAACATCTGCGTCTTGCCGACCCAGCGCACCGTCTGGATGCCGTTGTCCCGCGTCACGACCCGATCACCAGCCGAAATCATCTCCACCGGGATTTCGCCGCGCTGGGTGGTAATCAAGGTGCCAGGCGTAAAACACGGCGTCGCGCGCGGTGCGCGATCCGCAGACTGCAAGTCGACCTGTGGCACGTCAAACGTCTTAGCCATGCTGACCCTATACTTTTTCTGAATGAACCCACCTTGCGGAGGTCCGCCCGGTCTCTTTTGCATAGCGTTCACCGCAGGCACGAGAAAAGCGGAAAATTGTTTGTAAACAACGACAACCCCGGCATGATTCAGCCGACGCGTGTATCCGTTCGGACTTGGTTAACGCATCTTCGCCGAATTCGCGCCTGATCAGTGCCGTGCGGGACGACATTGGCAGACGTAAGCCCATGACCGATTGCCTGTTTCAACTTTAAGGCGATCTCATCGGTCACCGTCCGCCGATGCGCGAACTCTGCCCGTGCAACCTGGTGTTGATTGGCACCATGTCGCGCAAATCTTCGTGCGCTTGATCGAGCCGGCAAGGCAGTGTTTCCCGCAATGTCGACAAAGCGCTGCGGAATCCCGAACTGATCGGATTCCGGATCGACCGACCGATTCGGATCCGGCGTCATGTTGCATCAGGGTAAGTGGTGCCCGAGGCGAGACTCGAACTCGCAAACCTTGCGGCGGAGGATTTTGAATCCCCTGCGTCTACCATTCCGCCACTCGGGCCACCGGCGCCACCTCTAGAACCTGCCGCCGCCCGCGTCAATCCGGGCCGCGCCGGGTCAGAGGTCGTCGGTCTGGAAGGTGTCGCAATCGGCCATTTGGCCGGACTGCAGCCCAATCATGAACCAGCGCGACCGCTGTTCCGAGGTGCCGTGGGTGAAGGTGTGCGGCATAGGGCGCTGGCCGGCGTTCCGTTGCAGCGTGTCGTCGCCGATCTGCTTGGCGGCGTTCACCGCTTCCTCCAGATCGCCGCGTTCGACGACGCCAAGGGACTGCGCCGCCTCGCGCGCCCAGATGCCGGACAGGCAGTCGGCCTGCAACTCGATCCGGACCGAGATCGCATTCGATTCTTCCTGGCTGACCTGCTGGCGAATCTGGTTGGCCTCGGCAAGGATGCCAAGCTCGTCCTGGACATGGTGGCCGATCTCGTGCGCGACCACGTAGGCGGCGGCAAAGTCGCCCCCGGCGCCCAGACGGCGGTGCAGGGTCGTGAAGAAACCGGTGTCGAGGTAGACCTTCTTGTCCATCGGGCAGTAGAAGGGTCCCGTCGCCTCGGAGGCGCCGCCGCAGGCGGAGCGGGTGGCGTCCTTGAACAGGACCAGCGTGGCGGGAGTGTAGCGGCGGCCCAACTGCTCCTGGAAGACGCGGGTCCAGATTTCCTCGGTATCGGCCAGGACGACCGAGACGAACTTGCCCTCGGCCTCGTCTTCGGCAGTGAGTTCCACAGGCGCGCCGCTGGACTGGGTCATCCCGCCGCCGTCGGGGCCGAGGAGCTGGCTGGGGTCGACCCCGAGGAAGAGGGCGATCAGGACGACGATGATCGCCCCTGCCCCGCCGACCCCGCCCACCCGGGCAGCTCCGCCACCGCCCATCCGGCGACGATCCTCGATGTTCGAACTTTCCCTGCGACCGCGCCACTGCATGTCTGCACCCTTTCCGAAGGTCCGATGTCCACGCAGGACACACCGGACACCACTTGCAAAATCAAGGCCTTGGCTGTGGGTGGTGACGAATCTTTAACCCTGCGGCCAGCTGCCATTGACCGATGCTACCCGCTGCCCAACGGCATCGGAAGCACGAAAGCACAACAAAGCGAGCGGCGCGTGGTTCCCCTTTCCCTTCGGGTGCTGCCGACCTAAGGTCGCGGCGAATTTTCCCCAGCCGAGACGTCCCATGACCCTGACCCGCCCCAATCTGATTCTGATAACAACCCTCGGCTCGGTCGGGCTGTTGGGCGGGGCCTTCGCCTTCCAGTACATCGGCGGCCTCGCGCCCTGCCAGCTTTGCCTCTACCAGCGCTGGCCGCATGCGGCGGCGATCCTGATCGGGGTGGTGGCCTATTTCGCCGGCTGGCGCGGGCTGGCCTGGCTGGGGGCGCTGGCCGCGCTGGCGACGGCGGCAATCGGGGCCTTCCATTTCGGGGTCGAACAGAAATGGTGGGAGGGCCTGGCCACCTGCACTGCGGGGTCGATCGAAGGCATCTCGGCCGCCGACCTTCTGGACCCGACGAAGGATGTGGCCGCCGTGGTGCGCTGTGACGAGATCGCCTGGTCGATGCTGGGGATGTCCATGGCTGGCTGGAACGTGATCCTGTCGCTGGTGCTGGCCGGGATCTGGGTCAAGGCGGCGCGGACGGCCTGAGCCCGGCCCTTGCGGTTGGCGCCCCCCACACCCTGACCCTCTCCCCCGCGGGGAGAGGGGACGCGGGTTTCCGGGACAGCGCCCGGCTTGCAACGTCGGACTGCCGGGACCGGCCGCAACGGAGTTTTCCATCCCCGACCCCCCGGTGGGTATTTGCGAAAAGAGCAAGCACAGCAGTCGCTTGCGGAATAATGTTCAGGTCGGTGAGAGAGCCGTGGACGTGCCGAAGAGGCGCGCATGTTCCTGGATCGCGAAGCGGTCGGTCATCCCGGCGACGTAATCCGCCACGACGCGGGCCAGATCCGTTTCGTCCCGAGCTGCCGCGACATCGCTTTGCCATTCCGGCGGCAAAAGGTCGGGCTGGCGCAGGAACAGGGGGAACAGGTCGTCGACCATCCGCGTGACCTCCGCCCGAACCGCCATCACGCTGGGCGCGCGGTACATGCGGTGGAAGAGGAAACTGCGGACGGCCTTCAGTTCCTGATAAAGCGGTTTCGAGAAGCGGATCACGGTGGTGCCCATGTGGCGGATGTCATCCACCGATTTCGGCTGGGCGCTGGTCAGGCGGTTCTGGGCAACGGCGATCACGTCTTCCACCATGCGACCGAAGACGCGGCGCAGGGCCTCGTGGCGGCGGCGCATCTTGTCGAGGCCGGGATAGGTGCGGTCCACCTCCTCGAAGGCCGGGCCGGTGACGGGCAGCTCCATCAGGTCGGCCTCGGTAAAGAGGCCTGAGCGGAGGCCGTCGTGCAGGTCGTGGTGACTGTAGGCCACGTCATCGGCAATGGCCGCGACCTGAGCCTCGGCTGACGCGTGGGTGTCGAGTTCGAGGTCCCACTGGGCATTCACTTCCGCAAGGGCATAGGGCAAAGGACCGTCGTGCTTCCTGTCGGCATTCGGGCCAGTGACCGGGCCGTTGTGTTTTGCAATGCCTTCAAGAGTTTCCCAGGACAAGTTCAACCCGTCGAAATCGGCATAGTGGCGTTCAAGCCGCGTCACGATCCGCAGGGCCTGGGCATTGTGGTCAAAGCCGCCATAGGGGGCCATCAGGCGTTCCATCGCGTCCTCACCGGTGTGACCGAAGGGGGTGTGGCCCAGGCCATGCGCCAGGGCCACCGCCTCGGCCAGATCGGCGTTGAGGCCAAGGACCCCGGCGATGGTGCGGGCGACCTGCGCGACCTCGATCGTATGGGTCAGGCGGGTGCGATAGTAATCGCCTTCATGTTCGACGAAGACCTGGGTCTTGTGCTTGAGCCTGCGGAAGGCCGAGGAATGGATGATCCGGTCCCGGTCGCGCTGATAGGGCGAGCGGAAGGACGACAGTCGTTCCGGCCAGAGTCTTCCCCGGCTGGCCTCGGGTTGGCAGGCATAGGGCGCAAGCATGGGCGGTCCTTGTGAGGCGCGGTCGGGTTTCATATATTTGCCGGGCACGCCGAAGGATACGGGAACAGTCATGGAACTGACGCTGCCGCCGAAAGTCACCGACCGGGCCTTTGCCCGTCTGGCCGAGATTGCCGAGGCGATGGGCGAGGTGAAGCCCCTGCGCGTGGCAGTGGATGGTGGCGGCTGTTCCGGGTTCCAGTATTCCATCACGCTGGACGATGCTGCAGCAGATGATCTGGTGCTGGAAAAGAACGGGCATCGGGTGCTGGTCGATCAGGTCAGCCTGCCCTTTCTGTCGAATGCAGTGATCGATTTCACCGACGAGCTGATCGGGGCGCGGTTCGTGGTGCAGAACCCCAACGCCAAGACAAGCTGCGGCTGCGGCACGAGTTTTTCGATCTGAGGGCCTCTGGCCTTTCGCCCCGGCCAGACTACCTGCGACCTCTAAGGATTACGCACGGAGAGAGGCCATGACCGTCGTACTGATGCTGGGCTCTGCGCCCATGGTGACGGAAGCCGCGACCTGGCCGCGCGCGCCGTTTGACCATGTGGTTGCGATCAACAACGCCTGGCGGGTACGGGGCGATTGGGATCATGCCGTCTACCCGTGGGATTTTCCGAAGGAGCGGCATCCGGTGCCGGGGCCGGGGCAGGCGCTGGTGACCGAAGCGGAGTTTGTTCCGTCGCAGAATGCCTACGGTGGGTTTGTCTACGCTGGCGCAACAATGGCTTTCACAACAGGGTATTGGGCGCTGGATGCGTTGAAGCCCTCGGTGCTGGCGGTCTTTGGCTGCGACATGCACTACCCGAAATCCGGGCTGACGCACTTCTATGGCTCGGGCAGTCCGGACCCGCTGCGAGCTGACATCACGCTGCGGTCACTGGAGGCGAAGTCGGCGCGGCTGATGGTGCTGGCGGCGATGCAGGGCTGCGCGGTCGTGAACCTGTCGGCGGGGCTGTCGCGGTTGATCTTCCCGCGCAGCGCTCGGCGCGGAGCGGCGCAGGCGAGCCCCCGGCCCTGGTGCCCGGACCTTGCGGCAGAGGCCTTGGCGCTGGAGGCAGAGCTAGGTTATCTGGTGCCGTCGGGCCGGTACTGGGAAGAGCTGGACCGGTTCGATCCGGCGGCGCTTGACCGGCTGGACCGGTTGTGGCTTCAGGCCGCGACCCTGCCCTTGCGGCAGACGGCTTGAGGCTTCGGTCGTCGCAGCCTAGGGTTCGCCTGTGGAGGGCCTGAGCATGAAGCTGACAACGTTCAACATCAACGGAATCAAGGCGCGGATCGAGGCTTTGCCTGCGTGGCTGGCCGAGGCTGTGCCGGACGTGGTGGTCTTGCAGGAGATCAAGTCGGTCGACGAGGCCTTCCCGCGGGAAATCTTCGAGGCGATGGGCTACCGGGTCGAGACGCACGGGCAGAAGGGGTTCAACGGGGTGGCGATCCTGTCGAAGCTGCCCTTGTCCGACGTGCGGCGAGGGTTGCCGGGCGACCCTGCGGACGAACAGGCGCGGTGGATCGAGGCGGTGGTGGATGCAGGAAGGCCGGTCAGGGTCTGCGGGCTGTATCTTCCGAACGGGAACCCGGCGCCGGGGCCGAAGTATGATTACAAGCTCGCCTGGATGGCGCGGATGGAGGTCCGGGTCCGGGAGATGCTGGCGGCGGAGGAGGCCTTCGTCTGTCTGGGGGACTACAATGTGATCCCTCAAGGCGTGGATGCGGCGAAGCCGGAGGCTTGGGTCACGGATGCCCTGTTCCTGCCGGAGAGCCGGTCGGCGTTCCGGCGGATGGCGAACCTGGGGCTGACGGATGCGGTGCGGGTGCGGGATGGCTCGCCCGGGGTCTACACGTTCTGGGACTATCAGGCGGGGGCCTGGGAGCGGAACAACGGGATCCGGATCGATCATGTGATGTGCTCCCCCCAGGTGGCGGACCGGCTGGAGGAGGCGGGGATCGACAAGGCGGTCAGGGGCCGGGACAAGCCTTCGGACCACGTGCCGGTCTGGGTGAAACTGGCGGCCTGAAGAGACGTGTCCACGGTGGACATTTTCCGTTCGCCCTGCGATATCAAGGCATTGGTCGCGGACGTTAGGAAATTGGAAAGCATTCCGGACGGCGGTTCTTTGGGCCAGCCTCTCACACATTGAGCACCTTCCGGCGCGAGCCTTTTGTCTCGCCTCTGGCCTGCAGCCAACCGGCTCGGGCATCGGGGGCGTTTCGCCCCCCGAACCTCCAGAGGATATTTGGAGAAGGGAGAGTCTGGGGCCGTGAGCATGCCCGGGGAGCGGTGCGCGTGGCATCTGGCGTGTAGTCGGTCTGAAGCCCGACCTACTTCGCGGTCTGGGTCACATCGTGGTCGTAGAGCCAGTCGAAGCGGGACAGCATCGCGCCGGGGGAGAGGCGGCCAAGCAGCCTCAGGCCCGAGTGGCCAATCATCCGGGGCAGGCCCGAAAGGTGATAGGCCCGGGCATTGGCGGTGGCGGCAGCGACGATGCGGGTGGTCCGAGGTTTGCGCAGTGTTTGGTAGGCGGCAAGGGCGGCGGCGGTCGTGTCGTGGGTGGTCAGCGCCTCGGTCAGGACCCAGGCGTCTTCGAGGCCCATGGAGGCGCCTTGTGCGAGGAAAGGCAGCGTCGGATGGGCAGCGTCGCCGAGGATCGCGGCACCGCCCTGCCCCGCCGGTTTGACCCAGGTCTGCGCAACCTTGTGGCGGAAGAGGCCCCAGAGCCAGGGGTCTTCCACCCTGTCGAGCCAGCCGCGAACGCGGGGAGAGAAACCTTCGAACGCGAGACGAAGGTCCATGCTGTCATCGCGGAGAGTCCAGCTTTCCTCGGCCCACTTTTGACGCTCTTCGACCGCGACGACGTTGCGAAGGGTGCCGCCACGCAGAGGGTAGCTGACGAGGTGGCGCCCGGGGCCCATGTGGACCTCGGCCACCGGGTCGGCACCGGGTTCGCAGGGGATCACGGCACGCCAGGCAACCTGGTGGGTGAAGAAGGGCGTTTCGGGGCCGTTGAGCGCAAGGCGCGTCCTGGAGTGAAGGCCGTCCGCCCCGATCAGGAGCGGGGTTTCGATCCTTTCGCCGTCTTCAAGCGCCACCACGGGATGCGGGCCGGACAGGTCGACGCTGCCCACGCGCGCGAGAAGGCGCAGGGTCACCCCTGCCTCAGTCGCGCCCTTCAGGAGAAGCGCGATCAGGTCGGCGCGGTGCAGGAAGTGGTAGCCCTGACCGGGGCGCAGGCGGGCAAGGTCGAGGCGGGTGACCGGGTCTCCGTTGGGGCCGTCGATCAGTTGTACGGCATCTGCGCGGGTCGAGGCGGAGTCGAGGTCGGCTTGCAGGCCGAGGGCACGGAGGACGCAGGCGCCATTGGGGGAAATCTGCAGGCCCGCACCGACCTCACGGATCGCGTCGGCCTGTTCCAGGACGGTGACCTGTGCGCCGCGCAGGGCAAGGGCACGGGCAGCGGCGAGGCCAGCGACCCCTGCCCCGATGATGGTGATGGATTGACCGACCAGGCTCATGACGGCGGCATAGCAACCAACGATCCGAAACACCAACTTTCTGTGAAAGTCGGGCGCACAGATCTTCTGCGAAGATCTGTGGTTTCGAGTTTTCGCAGAAAACTCGTGGCCAGCTTGGCCGGAATGCTTGACGTTTGACGTGAATGACAACGCCGGACCAAGGGACCGGCGTCAAGTGCGCATGATGTCGCTGCCGACGTCAGTCGTCGCGGTGCACTTTCTCGCGGCGTTCGTGCTTTTCCTGGGCTTCCAGCGTCATCGTGGCGATGGGACGGGCATCGAGGCGCTTGAGGCTGATCGGTTCGCCCGACACCTCGCAATAGCCGAATTCGCCGTTCTCGATACGGCGCAGCGCTGCGTCGATCTTGGCCACGAGTTTGCGCTGGCGGTCGCGGGTGCGCAGTTCAAGCGCACGGTCGGTTTCCTCGGAGGCGCGGTCGGCAATGTCGGGGACGTTGCGCGCGCTTTCCTGCAAGCTGTCGATGGTTTCGGCCGACTGGTCCAGAAGCTCCTGCTTCCACACCAGAAGCTTGCGGCGGAAATACTCCAGCTGGCGGTCGTTCATGAACGGCTCGTCCTCGGCGGGACGGTAGTCATCGGGGAGGAAAACCTCGGCCTTCATCGAAACTCTCTCCTTCACGCCGGACGCTGCCGACAGGTGGGCTTCTGTCATCGACGCGCTCCTGTTCGGCGGGCGTGTAACCTAACCCTTCA
>JBJTSJ010000082.1:0-6550 GCA_046076605.1 Tabrizicola sp. | reverse complement strand
CGTCCATCACTTCCGACCACATGTAGCTGTAGTAGCCGCTGGAATAGCCGTCGCCACTGAACACATGCGCGAAATGCGGCGTCGCATGCCGCATCCGGATCGCCCGCGGCATGCCCAGCGCTTCCAGCACTTCGGCCTGCTTCTGCATCGGATCGGCCGAGGGCCCCCCGGTGTGGAACTCTAGGTCCACCAAGGCGCTTGCCACGAACTCCACCGTGGCAAAGCCCTGGTCATAGGTCCCTGCATCCAAAAGCCGCTGCAACATGTCCGCAGGCATCGGCTCGCCCGTCTCATGGTGCTTGGCGTGGGCCTTCAGCACCGACGGCACCTCCAGCCAGTGCTCATACAACTGGCTCGGCAACTCCACGAAGTCCCGCGCTACCGAAGTGCCACTGATGAACCCATATGTCACGTCCGACAGCATCTGGTGCAACGCATGGCCGAACTCATGGAACAGCGTCCGCGCGTCGTCATAAGACAGCAGACACGGATCGCCCTTGGCGAAGTTGCAGACGTTCACCACCACGGGCCGCTGGTCCCCGCCCAGCTTCCGCTGCGACCGCATCGCCGAACACCAGGCGCCTGACCGTTTGGACCCCCGCGCGAAGTAATCGCCCAGGAAAACCGCCACATGCGCCCCGTTTCGGGTGACCTCCCACCCCCGCACGTCGGGGTGATAGAACGGCCCGTCGATCTCGCGGAACTCCAGCCCGAAAAGCCGGGTGGAGCAGTCGAACATCGCACCCAGCATCGCCTCCAGCGACAGGTAGGGCTTCAGCGCCGCCTCATCCAGATCATGCTCGGCCTTCCGCCGCTTTTCGCTGTAGTAGCGCCAGTCCCAGGGCTCCAGCGGTCCCGGGTACCCGTCCGCCTGCAGCATCTCCTCCAATACGCCCGCATCCTCCAGCGCCTTGCCCCGTGCGGGCGCCCAGACCCGCATCAGCAGGTCCCGCACCGCAGCCGGGGTCTTCGCCATCTCCGGCTCCAGCTTGAACGCCGCAAAGTCCGAGTAGCCCAGCAGTGTCGCCCGTTCATGCCGCAGGGCCAGTGTCTCGGCAGCAATCGCGCGGTTGTCCGTCTCGCCCCCGTTGGCCCCCCGAGCAACCCAGGCCCCATAGGCCTTCTCGCGCAAGGCCCGGTTCGGTGAAAACTGCAGGAACGGCACGATCAGGCTGCGGCTCAGCGTCACCACCGGCCCCAGACCCTTCTCCGCCCCCGCCGCCCTTGCAGCGTCCTGCACGAAACCCGGCAGCGCGGCCAGGTCCTGTTCGCCAAGCTCCATGAACCACGACCGCTCGTCGGCCAAAAGGTTCTGCCCGAACTGCGTCCCCAGAACCGCAAGCCGGGCCTTCACCGCCGTCAACCGCTCCGCCGCCGCTCCCTCCAGCGCCGCGCCAGACCGGACGAACATCTGACGGTACAGGTCCAGCACCCGCGCCTGTTCGGCACTCAGCCCCAGCCCGTCCCGCCCCTGCCACAACGCCTCGATCTTCGCCCAAAGCGCCTTGTTGTTGGTCACCTCGCTGGAAAACGCCGACATCTTCGGCGCCAGTTCCCGCATCAGCGCCTCACGCGCCTCGGTCGAATCCGCCCCGGCCAGGTTGTAGAAGACCCCCGCCACCCGGTCGAGGTCCCCCTCCGCCAGCTCCAGCGCCTCGATCACCTCCGAGAAGGACTTCCCCGGACCATCGGCAATCGCCGTGATCGCCGCGCGTGCCCGCGCCAGCGACTCATCGAAAGCCGGCTCGAAATCCTCATCCTTGATCGCCGCAAAGGGCGGCAGTCCGAAAGGGGTCTCCCAGTTCTGCAAAAGCACGTTCATCGCAAATCTCCTTTGCCCCGAAGCTAGGCTCACAGCTTCCCAAGGTCCACCCTTGCCCATTTCACAAATACTCTGGGGTTTGGGGTGAAACCCCATCGCCCGAGGAGGAGGGCGAAGGCCCGACGACGAGACAAAAGGTCTTTGCGCGCAAGCGCTCCGCAAGATCACCGCCGCACCCCGCGAAACGCTTGACATGTTAAGCACCAAGGACAAGCCTTCTCGGCAAAGGGCTGGGGTGCCATGCGCTATTCCGAAACGATCTCGATCGATGATCTCGAAGCCGACCCCTATCCGGTCTATGCACGGCTGCGGGCCAAAGACCCGATCGCCCCGGTTCCGGCTGCCAACTGCTGGTTTGCCACCCGCTGGGCCGATGTCGAAGCCATCGCCCGCCATCCGGATTTCACCGCCGTCTCGCCGGAAGCGCCGGTCAACGCCGCCTTCGGCCAGCCCAACGTCCTGACTTCCGAAGGCGCGACGCACCAGGCCCTGCGCGGCGGGATCGAACCGCATTACCGCCCGAAACGCGTGGCCGACTACATCGAAACCCTGGTGCGCCCGATTGCCGAGGCGCAGCTTCTGGCCTTTCGCGCCTCAGGCTCGAACGATCTGCTGACCGAGTTCTTCGAACCCGTCTCGGCGCTGGCCCTGGCCCGGTCCTTCGGCTTTGCCGATGTAGACGCTGCTACGCTGCGCCGCTGGTTCCATGGCCTGTCGCAAGGCGCGATCAATTTCGAACGCGACCCGGCGCGCGATGCGATCTGCCGGTCCGTGGTTGCCGAAATCGAAGCCGTCGCCCTGCCGCTTCTGGATCGGCTTGCTGCCACGCCGGACCAGTCCCCTCTCTCACACCTCCTTCATGCAGGCATGCCCGAAGGCCAGACCCGCCCGCCCGAAATGATCTTGCCCTCGGTCAAGGTGACACTGCTTGGTGGCATGCAGGAACCCGGCCATGGCGCGGCGAACCTGCTTGTCGGGCTGATGCAGAACCCCGGTCAGTTTGCAGCCCTTCGCGCCGACCTCGACACTCTTCTGCCAAAGGCCATCGATGAGGCGCTGCGCTGGATCGCGCCCACCGGAACGATGATGCGGACAGCCACGAAAGACACGCAGGTCAATGGCAGGCAGGTCGCCGAAGGCACTCCTGTTTCCTGTATCTTTGCGTCGGCCAACCGGGATGAGACGCGCTGGGAAGACCCTGACCGGTTCGACATCTTCCGCCCCTATCAGGCGCATATGGCCTTTGGTCTCGGCAGCCATTTCTGCGCCGGGAAATGGTTTGCGAGGGCCCAGATCGAGATCACGATGCGCGTCCTGTTCGAGGCCTTTCCGCAGCTCGCCTTTGCCGATGACGCACCCGGTTTCCGCGGCTGGGAATTCCGCGCACCTGACCACTGCCGGATCAGGCTGTGACTGCGCTGGCGTCCTTCTTTTCCGCCGGCGAAGCGGACAGCACAGGGTCGCCATCGCTTTGGGCTGCGTCGTTTCGGTCGTGTTATCGCTGACCCCGGTCCCGCATCCGCCGCTCGAACCGCCGCAGCAAAAGCGACAGTCCGATGGTCATCGTCAGGTACAGGAAGGCCGCGACGTTGTAGGTCTCGAAATAGCGGAAGTTCCCCGCCGCCGTGACTTTTGCCAGTTGCGCGACATCGGAAATCCCCAGCACAGCGACAAGGCTTGAATCTTTCACCATTGCCACAAAATCATTGCCCAAGGGCGGCAAGATCAGCCGAAAGGCTTGCGGAAATCGAACATGGCGAAAGCGCTGCCAGCCGTTCAGCCCCAAGGCCTGCGCCGCCTCGATCTGCCCCTTGTCCACCGCCTGCAACCCGGCCCGGAATATCTCGGCCAGGAAGGCCGAATAAGCCAGCATCAGCGCCAGCACCGCCCGCCACAGCAAGGGCACATCGCGGGACCGCAAGACCTCGTCCCCCGCAACCCAGTTCACCGCCGCTGCAACACCCGGCACCAACACGAACGCCACATACAGCAAGAGAACGATGATCGGCACGCCCCGCATCACTTCGATATAAAGCCGCGCCGCCTGGCGCAGGACGATGTGCTTGGACGTGCCCATCACCGCAAGCCCCAGCCCCAGCGCGCAGGCACCAAGATAGGCCACCACCGCAACCGACAGGGTCACCAGCAGCCCCTTGGACAGGATGCGCAAAGCGCCGGCATAGACTTCGTCCACCAGCATCTCGTATAAAATCCAAAGGCCGGTGACCCCAAGGATCACCAGCCACCAGGGAAAGTCGCGGTCAGGCTCAGAGTTCGGTGCCATGCGGATGCCCCCGGCAGAACCGGGGGCCGCCCATCATTCACCCATCTTGAATTCGACGAACCACTTCTGGTTCAGCGCATCCAGCGTGCCGTCCGCCTTCATGCTGGCAATCGCCGCGTTCATCGGCGCCACCAGGTCCGACCCTTTCGGGAAGATGAAACCGAAGTCTTCCGAGGCCAGCGGCTCGCCGATGATCTTCAGCCCGCCGTTCGACGCCTGCACATAGCCGTTAGCCGCCGTCGAATCCGACAAGGTCAGGTCCACGTCGCCCGCCTTCAGCGCCTCAAGCCCGGCCCCGAAGGTCTCGAACTTGATGACCCGCGGGTTTTCCTCGTTTCCATCCAGGATGTTGTAGACCGCCGCATAGAAGGGCGAGGTCCCCGGCTGGGCGCTGATCAGCAGGTCCGGAATTGCCGCGAAAGATGCGGCATCGGTGAACCGTTCCTCATCGCCCCGCACGATCATCAGCATCTCCGACCGCATGTAGGGGTCGCTGAAATCGACCTTTTCCTTGCGCTCGTCCTTGATGGTGATCCCGGTCATGCCAAGGTCATACTGGCCTTCGGAAACCGCAGGGATCATCGCGTCCCAGCTGGTGTTCTCATATTTCACCGTGATGTTCAGCCGCTTCGCGATTTCCGCCATCGCGTCGTATTCCCAGCCGATGGCCGTCCCATTCTTGTCCAGGAACTGCAGTGGCGGATAGGCGTTTTCGGTCACAACCACGACTTCGCGGCCACCAAGATCAGGAACGTCCTGCGCCAGGGCGGGCGCAGAAAAGGCAGCTAGTCCAAGCAGGGCAGCAGCAGTCAGTTTCATCGGTTTTGCTCCGGGCTGATTGATCAAATCCCGACTATGCCATGCTCGCCTGCCGATGCAAGGCGGCTGGCGCATTTCGTCGCGCCGCGCCGTTCCTGCCGAACGCGCCCAGCCGCACCGGACTCGTAGCTCCGCCGCCGAAGCCCCTTTCCAGCCCGTCGAATCCGGTCCACCCTTCCCCGTAAGAAGGAGCACCCGATGGACCCCGCCACCCTCACCGCCTCGGCCCTTTCCGGCCTGATCCGCTCGCGCCAGATCTCGGCCGAGGAGGCGACCCGCGCCACCCTCGCCCGGATCGACCGGCTGAACCCCGGCCTCAACGCCATCGTTCAGCGCCGCGATGACGAGGCCCTGGCCGGCGCCCGCGCCATCGACGCGCAGATCGCAAGAGAAGAGGACCCCGGCCCCCTGGCGGGCGTCCCGGTGACCGTGAAGGTCAACATCGACCAGGCGGGCTTTGCCACCACGAACGGCCTCCGCATCCAGCAGGCCCTCATCGCCACCGAAGACAGCCCTCCCGTCGCCAACCTCCGCCGCGCCGGAGCTGTGATCGTCGGCCGCACCAACACGCCCGCCTTCTCTCTCCGCTGGTTCACCCGCAACTCCCTGCACGGAGCCACGAAAAACCCTGCCTTCCCCGCCCTCACACCCGGAGGCTCCTCCGGCGGGGCCGCCTCCGCCGCCGCAGGCCTCGGGCCCATCGCCCACGGCACCGACATCGCCGGGTCGATCCGCTACCCCGCCTACGCCTGCGGCATCCACGGAATCCGCCCCGGCCTTGGCCGCGTCCCCGCCTTCAACGCCACGGCAGGAGATCGTCTGATCGGGGGGCAACTGATGGCCGTCTCCGGCCCCCTCGCCCGCTCTGCCGCCGACCTCCGCCTCGGCCTTCAGGCCCTGTCGCAGCCCGACCCGCGGGACCCCTGGTACACCCCGGCCAACGCCGCCCCCTACCGCAAACGCGCCGCCCTGGCCCTCACTCCCGACGGGCTGCATACCGACCCCGCCATCCAGGACGCCCTCACCGCCGCCGCGAAAACGCTCGAAGCAAACGGCTGGGAGATCGGCACACCCGCAATTCCCCCCTTCCGCGAGGCGATGGAGCTGCAACTCACCCTCTGGCTCTCCGAATTTGGCCTGGGTGGGGCCGAGGCCATCGCCCGCGAGGCCGACCCCGACGCGAGCTTCGTCCACCGCGAACTCACGAAACTCGCCCCGGCACCCACCCTCGAAAGCTTCATGCGAGCCCTCCAATCCCGCGCCCGCCTCGCCCGCCTCTGGCGCGGCTTCTTCGCCGACTGGCCCGTCCTCCTGACCCCAGTCTCAGGCGCGCTCCCCTTCCCCGACCATTACGACACCTCCAGCCCCGAAGCCTTCGCCCAGGTAATCGAGGCCCAAATGCCCCAGATCGCGCCCCCATTCATGGGCCTCCCCGGCCTCGTCCTCACCACAACCCGCACCCCAACCCACCCCATCGCCATCCAGGCGCTCGCCGACCGGGGCTACGAACACATCCTCCTCGACGTCGCCGACCTCCTCGCCCCGGAAATCCCCGCCGTGACCCCGTAGGTCGGGGTCCACCCCGAGCCCCTTGCCCGACTCACCCCATTGGCTCATCCTTTCCG
>JBJTSJ010000081.1:0-2799 GCA_046076605.1 Tabrizicola sp. | reverse complement strand
GGCGCGGCGGGCGGTGCTGACGCTGCTGAAGAAACGCGGCCAGCTGATGGCCCCCCTGGCCCAGGCGCTCGCCGAGGCCGCCATTGCCGCAAAGGACTGCCGGGTCTGCGGCAACATCTCTACCACCGATATCTGCGGCATCTGCACCGACCCCGCCCGCGCGACAGGCGAGATTTGCGTGGTCGAGGATGTGGCCGACCTCTGGGCAATGGAACGCGGCCAGGTATTCAAGGGCCGCTATCACGTGCTGGGCGGCACCCTCTCGGCGCTCGATGCCATCGGTCCGGAAGAGCTCGGCATACCCCGCCTCGCCGCCCGCGTGGCGGATGAGGGGACGCGCGAGGTCATCCTTGCGCTGAACGCCACCGTCGACGGCCAGACCACCGCCCATTACATTGCCGACGCGCTGGCCGGAACCCAGGCCCAGATCACCACCCTCGCACAGGGCGTCCCCATCGGGGGCGAGCTTGACTACCTCGACGACGGCACCATCGGTGCTGCCCTCCGCGCCCGTCGCAAGATCTGACACCACCGCTCGTCGCCCATGTCGTCGCTCCTCACTGGCACGCGACGAGAAGCCGAAGGCGCACGAGGAGCCCCCGTCTAGACCCCCAGAAACCCCGGCAAATCCGCCATCCGGTGGAATAGCGGCACGCCAAGCACCGTCAAGGCCCGGGCGCTTGGCGTCTCGGGCCCATGTTCGGCATAACCCAGAACCCGCATCCCCGCCGCCAGCCCCGCCCGCGCGCCGGACGCGCTGTCCTCGATCACCACGCAGCCCGCCGGGTCCGCCCCGCAGGCCTGTGCGGCCTGCAGATAGACGTCGGGCGCGGGCTTCGGCGCGCCGATCGCCTGGCCCGACAGCACGACCCGGAACCGGTCCATCAGCCCATGCTGGCCCAGCGTGATCTGCATCTTCTGCATCGACCCATTCGAGCCCATCGCATAAGGCACCCCCGCCGCGTCCAGACGGTCCAGCACCTCGACCGCCCCCGCGACCAGCGGTACTCCTGCTGCCAGCATCGCATACATCCGGTCATAGAAGCCGGCGACCCAATCCTCCGGCAACCGCGCCCCTGCGGCCCGGGCTCGGGCAGCCACCATCTCGACCGTCCCGCCGACGAAACTCGTCTCGAACTCCTCCGGCGTCAGCGGCAGCCCATGCGCAGCGAGATCTTCAAGGAACATCCGGAAGGTCATCGCCTCGCTGTCGACGATAACCCCGTCGCAGTCGAACAGAACGGCTTGCGGTCGGGTCATTCCGGGCCTCTCAACAGGGTCACGACGGTGTCGCCATATTTGCGCTGATCGGTAACAGAAAACCCCTCCGGCACCGCGGGGGCCGAACCTTCCTCCCAGACAACCATCGCGCCTGGGGCCAGCCAGCCCCCGGTCCGCGCCGCGGCCAAGGCCACCTCGCCCAGACCCCTGCCATAGGGCGGGTCCAGGAACACCAGCTCATAGCCCGCCCCCGCATTCGCCCCCAGCTTCCGCGCGTCCTGGCGGAGGACCCTTGTCTCCCCCTCGGCCCGCATCTTGCCGATGTTCGCCCGGATCAGCCCCACCGCCTTCGCCCCGTCGTCGACGAAAGTCACTTCCACCGCCCCGCGGCTCAGGGCCTCCAGCCCCAGCGCCCCGGTCCCGGCGAACAGGTCCAGCACCCGCGCCCCCGCCACCGGGTTGCCATGCGCGTTGATCAACAGGTTGAAGATCGCCTCGCGCACCCGGTCGGACGTGGGCCGCAGATGCGCCGCAGCATCGCCCTCACCACCCTCGGCAAGCTTCAAACCGCGACGGCTTCCGCCAATGATCCGCATGTCCGCTCCGCGCTGGTCTCCCCTCTCCCGTTCGGGGAGAGGGGCCGGGGGTGAGGGGGTCAGGCCTTCAGCAGCGCCTTCAGGTCGGGGGTCGAGACGATCACCTCGGGGCCGGGCGACTTGCCCATCTCGATCAGCCGCTTGCCGACCATGTAGGCGCGGCTGTCGTTCATCGCATCCACCGCAAGGAGGTCCGCGCCGCGATAGTACCAGAAGCTGACCGCCTCGCCCTCGCCCTTGCGGGTGACGACATGGTCATAGCCGATGTTCAGGCCGGCGATCTGCAGCTTCAGGTCGTACTGGTCCGACCAAAACCATGGCTTTGCCTGATAAGGCTGCCCCGCCCCCAGGATGTTCGCTGCCACCGCCTCGGCCTGGTCGATGGCATTGCCCACCGACTCCAGCCGGATGCGGCCGCCCTTCCAAGGAAACGACGCGCAATCCCCCGCCGACCAGATGGACGGGTCCGAAGTCCGGCCCAGCTCGTCCGTCGCGATGCCGTTGTCCAAGGTCAACCCAGCCGCCTCGGCCAGCTGGGTGTTCGGCGTGATGCCCACCCCAACGATCACGAAATCCGCAGGCAGGGTCCGCCCGTCCTTCAGAAGCGCGCCTTCCACCCGGGTCTCGCCCACCAGCCGGTCGAGGCCGGTGGATTCCAGCACCTTCACCCCATGCGCCTGGTGCATCGCCCGCACGAAATCCGAGGTCTCGGGCGCCGCCACTCGTTGCAGGATGCGCGGCGCCATTTCCAGCACCGTGACGTCCAGCCCCAGCTTCGAGGCCACCGCAGCCGCCTCCAGCCCGATATAACCGCCTCCGACGATGATGACGCGGCGACCGGCCGCGAACTCGCCCCGCATCGCATCGACATCGGCCAGGGTCCGCACCGTGTAGACGCCCTGCAACTCCCCCCCGATAGCCGCAGGCAACCGGCGGGGAGTCGACCCCGTGGTCAGCGCCAGATGGTCATAGGCCAGCGCCT
>JBJTSJ010000080.1:0-4430 GCA_046076605.1 Tabrizicola sp. | reverse complement strand
CGAGCTGGCGGCCCAGCTGGCGATCCAGCCCGTCGCGGCGCGGGGGCAGGTCGACAGTCCGGTCGCGGGCAAGACCGTGGTCTTCACCGGCACGCTGGAGAAGATGACCCGGGCCGAGGCCAAGGCGCGGGCCGAAGCCTTGGGCGCCAAGGTCGCGGGCAGCGTCAGCGCGAAAACTGACCTGTTGGTCGCGGGGCCGGGGGCGGGGTCGAAGGCCAAGGACGCCGAGCGGCTGGGTATCGAGATCATCGACGAGGACGGCTGGCTGCGGCTGATCGGCGGATGAGCCGTCCCGAGACCCTTTTTCCGCTGTTCGCGGGGCTGGAAACCCTGCCGGGGGTCGGGCCGAAGGCCGCGAAGGCGTTCGAAAGTCTGGGGGTGACCCGTCCGAGGGACCTCTTGTACCTCTTGCCGCATTCCGGCGTCGACCGGGCCCTGCGCGCCTCGGTGCGGGACGTGACGGCGCCCGCGACCCTGACGGTGGAGGTCGAGATCGGCCAACACGTCCCGCCGCGGCGCAAGGGGGGGCCGTACCGGGTGCATGTGCGGGACCGGAAAGTCGAGTTTCTGCTCGTGTACTTCCATGCCCGGGCCGAGGCCTTGCAGCGCCTGTTGCCGACGGGGCAGCGGCGGCTGGTGTCGGGGAAGGTCGAACTCTTCGACGGGATCGCGCAGATGGTGCACCCGGACCACGTGCTGCGGCTGGAGGAGGCGGGCGAGTTGCCGGCCTATGAGCCGGTCTATCCTTTGAGCGCGGGCCTGACCCAGCGGGTGGTGGGCAAGGCGGTGGCCGGGGCGCTGACGCGGTTGCCGGTTCTGGCGGAATGGATCGATGCGGGCCTAAAGCAGCGCGAAGGCTGGCCCGACTGGGTGCAGGCGCTCGGGGCGGCGCATGGGCCAACGGGTCCGGCGGGGCTGGTGCTGACCCATCCGGCACGGGTCCGGCTTGCCTATGATGAGCTGTTTGCGCATCAGGTGACCCTGGCGATTGCGCGGTCGCGCATCCGCAAGGGCAAGGGGATCGCTACGCTGGGCACTGGAACTTTGCGGGGCAAGGTCTTGGAAAGCCTACCTTATGCGCCGACTGGCGCCCAGGTCCGGGCAGTGGCGGAGATCGCCGGGGATATGGCGCAGCCCTTGCGGATGAACCGGCTGTTGCAGGGCGACGTGGGCGCGGGCAAGACGCTGGTGGCGTTCCAGGCCCTGCTGATCGCGGTTGAGGCCGGGGGGCAAGGTGTGATGATGGCGCCGACGGAAATCCTGGCGCGGCAACATTTCGAGGGGCTGGCCCCCTTGGCGCGGGCGGCTGGGGTGCGGCTGGAGCTGCTGACGGGCCGCGACCGGGGTGCGGACCGCGCGATGAAGCTGGAGGACCTGGCGACGGGGCGAATTCCGATCCTGGTCGGCACCCATGCGGTGTTCCAGAAGGACGTGGAATTCAAGGACTTGCGGCTTGCCGTGGTCGACGAGCAGCACCGCTTTGGCGTTGCCCAGCGGATGGAGCTTGGCGCGAAAGGTGAGGCGGTCGATGTGCTGGTGATGACCGCGACGCCGATCCCGCGTTCTCTGGCGCTGGCCACGCATGGCGACATGGATGTGTCCGTTCTGGACGAGAAACCTGCGGGCCGGAAGCCGATCCGTACGGCGATGGTCTCGGCCGAGCGGCTGGACGAGGTGGTGGAGCATCTGCGCAAGGCGGTGGCCGAGGGGCGGCAGGCCTATTGGGTCTGCCCGCTGGTCGAGGAGTCCGAGATCGTCGACTATGCCAGCGCCGAGGAGCGGTTCAAAGCGCTGCGGGCCGCGCTGGGGGACCGGGTCGGCCTGGTGCACGGCCAGATGCCCCCGGCCGAGAAGGACGCGGCGATGGCGCGCTTTGTGGCGGGGGAGACTTCGGTCCTGGTGGCGACCACGGTGATCGAGGTCGGGGTGAACGTGCCCAATGCGACGATCATGGTCATCGAGCAGGCCGAGAGTTTCGGGCTGGCACAACTGCACCAGCTGCGGGGCCGGGTCGGGCGGGGCGAGGCGGCCTCGACCTGTCTGCTTCTGTACCAGGCGCCGCTGAACGAGACGGGGATGCGGCGGCTGACCACGATCCGGGACACCGAGGACGGGTTCCGCATTGCCGAGGAGGACCTGGCGATGCGGGGGGCGGGGGATCTGATCGGGACGGCACAGTCAGGCCTGCCGCGGTTCCGGATCGCCGACTTGGAGCGGCAGTCAGCGCTGATGGCGCTGGCGCAGACCGATGCGCGCAAGTTGATGCATGACGATCCCGACCTGGCCAGCCCGCGCGGGCAGGCAGTGCGGGCGCTGTTGTGGCTGATGGATCAGGACCGCGCGATCCGGTTGATGGCGGTCGGCTGACCTCGAATCGCGGACTGACGCGTTTTGTTCTCGGATGTTCTTAAAAAGTTCTTTACATGCCTTCCCTCTTGTGAGAACAATTCAGCAACAGACAGGGAGATTGCGATGAAAGACGCCATGAAAAGCCTGATCGCCCGGACGCCCAGCGGGGCTGTCGAGGATCTTGTCGGCCTCGCCGCCCTTTTCGTCATCCTGTTCGCCGTGCTGTCCTTCCCCGGCATGGTCTGAGGTTTCTGCCCCGCGCTCTGTCCCCCAAGGGTAACGGTCCGCCTCGCCTGGCCCACCGTCCGCCATTCCAGACGCGCTCCTGCCGCCGCCATCCAAGGGATGTGCGGCGGTTTTTTTTATGCGGTGGCTTGGGCGGCCTCGATCGCCTCGCAGACCGCCTCCAACGCCAACAGGATCGAGGCGTGGCGGTTTTTGTAGTCGCGGGCGGGGAGGAGGACTTCGTAGCCCTGGAATGGGGCGGCGGGAACCGGACCGCCGTCTTTCAGCATCGCGCGGAGGGCGTCACGGGCGGCCTGTAACTCGGGCAGGGTGCGGCCTACGACGACCTCACCCAGCACGGCGGCGGAGGCCTGGCCCAGGGCGCAGGCTTTCACATCCTGCGCGAAGTCGGCGACGCGGCCGTCTTTGACCACCACGTCGGCGGTGACGGTGGACCCGCAGAGGGGCGAGCGGCGGCGGGCGGTGCCTTGCGGCGCGGGAAGGCGGCCGAGATGCGGGATGTCGGCGGCAAGCCCGAGGATGCGGGCGGAGTAGAGCTTGATGAGGTCGCTGTCGCTCATGGAATTTCCTTCCGTGACCCCGTATGTAGACCCGGCAAACCCGCCTGCCAAGGAGAGAGCCATGAAGTTCGACCCGGCCACACTAAAGTATGATGCGGCGGGGCTGATCCCCTGCGTCGCACAGGATGTCGTGTCGGGTGAGGTGCTGATGGTCGCCTGGATGAACGAGGCCTCGGTCAGCCGGACCCTGGAGACGGGGAAGGTGACCTACTGGTCGCGCTCGCGGGGCGCGTTCTGGGTGAAGGGAGAGACCTCGGGCCACCATCAGAAGCTGGTCGAGCTGCGGGTGGATTGCGACCGGGACTGCCTGCTGGTGCTGGTGGAACAAGAGGGGCCGGCCTGCCACACGAACCGGAGGTCCTGCTTCTATACTGCGGTCCGGGGCGGTGAGGAGGTCGAGATCCTGAAACCTGTCCACGGTGGACAAAGCTGAGACGGTCATTCTTTTCAGATACTTGGCCGCGGACGTTAAGGAATTGGTAATCCAACCATCCGGCGGATGTCGGCGGGGGTTGCGCCCTCGGCCCGGTACTTCGACAAAGCCCGCGCGTTGTCGCGTTTGGCCAGCCGCTTGCCCTGATCATCGCGGATGAGGCGGTGGTGGTGGTAGATGGGCGCAGGCAAGCCAAGCAGTCGTTGCAGGAGGACGTGAACTCGCGTCGCCTCGAACAGGTCCTCGCCGCGAACCACATGGGTTATTCCCTGTACGGCATCATCCAGCACCACCGACAGGTGATATGAGGTGCCGAAGTCCTTCCGGGCCAGAATGATGTCACCGATCCCCCGTTCGTAGGTGAGACGGTCGGTGAAGATCGCGCCCGCGTGGCTTTCCCCGGTTTCGGTGAACCAGAGGCCCCAGGTGCCTGATCCCGGTTGCAGGACTGCGTGGTCGCAGATGCCCGTGGCGATACCCATGTTGAGCCGCAGGTGCATGTCCGTCGGACGCGGTGTCATCGAACAGGGCAGGCCGCCGCAATGCCTTCCCCGGCAGGTACCGGGATAAACCGGGCCGTCCGAACCCACCGCCACCGGAACGCCCTCTTGCGGGGCACCAAGGGCGAGGTCGATGTCCCGCCGCGAGCAGGTGCAAGGGTAAAGGAGATCGTCAGCCCAAAGCTGGTCAAGCGCGCGCTGATACTCGGGCAACCTTGCAGACTGCCGCATCGGGTCAGCGTCCAGGTCAGGCCGAGCCAGGTGAGATCGTCAGAAGCTGCGCTTCCCACTCGGGCTTCGAGCGCTGGCGGTCGATGTCCTCGATCCTTAGCAGGAACGTTC